>JBBDWV010000017.1:39631-51511 GCA_040902655.1 Mycobacteriales bacterium | reverse complement strand
CCGGCCCGGCCGGACGCTCCAGGGCGATCTGGTCCTCGAACCGGGTGACGGTGATGCGGAACGGCCGCCCTGCGTCCAGCCCCGCCTCGACCGCCGCGCCCACGTCGTTGACGTGCACGTGCACGTTGAACAGGCCATCCCCGCCGACGACGACGAGCGAGTCGCCGAGCCGGGCCAGCACCTGCTGGAGCGTCGCGACCGCCTCGTCCTGCGCGTCCCGGAGCAGGAACTGCACCTCGTAGCCGTACGCGTCGCTGCCGGTCTCCCGCGCGGTCACCAGGCCGCTCCGGTCCCGGGCCACCAGGAGCTGCGGCACCGCCGACACCGTCGCCGTCTCCCCCGTCACCACCTGCTCGAGCGCCTCGAGCAGGACACACAGCCCCCGCCCACCGGCGTCCACAACCCCGGCGGCCCGGAGCTGGGGCAGCAGGTCGGGGGTGCGGGCCAGCGACCGGCCGGCCGCCGACCGCGCCTCCCGGACCACCGCGGCCAGGTCCCCCTCGAGATCCGCGACGGCCTCGGCGCACTCCCGCGCGACGGTCAGCAGCGTGCCCTCCACCGGGGTGCCGACGGCGGCGTAGCCGACCTCCGCGGCGCGGGTCAGCGCCCGCCGCAGGTCGGCGGCCGAGCCGGATCCGGCGGCGGCCAGCACCTCGACCAGCCCGCGGAGCAGCTGGGACAGGATGACCCCGGAGTTCCCGCGGGCGCCCATCAGCGCGCCGTGCGCCATCGCCTCGCAGGTGGCCGCCATGTCCGCGGGAGCGGCCCGCACCGCCTCCTCGACCGCCTCCATCGTCAGCAGGAGGTTCGTGCCGGTGTCGCCGTCCGGAACCGGATAGACGTTGAGGTCGTCGATCTCCTCCCGCGCGGCAGCCAGGCCCACGCGGGCCGCGGCGCACCACCGGCGCAGCGCGACGGCGTCGAGCACCTGCAGCACGCTCTGGCCTCCTCGGGTGGACCGCCGTGGACTCCGGCGGAGGCTAGCCGTCCTGCTACTGTGTGGTGGTCGTCCGGCGCCAGACCGGACCGTGCGACCTCTTCCCGTTCAAGATCCTGGAGTGACCGTGGCTGCGACCTGCGACGTGTGTGGCAAGGGCCCCGGCTTCGGCATGTCCGTCAGCCACTCCCACCGGCGCACCCGCCGCCGCTGGAACCCCAACATCCAGACGGTGCACGCGCTGACCGGCCCCTCGGGGAAGACCCCGAAGAAACTGGGTGTCTGCACCTCCTGCATCAAGGCCGGCAAGGTCGTCCGCGCCTAGCTGCCCCTGCCAGGGGACCCGGCTCGACCCGCACGGTCAGCTCTCTCGTTCGAGAGGGCTGTCGCGTCGCGCCCGTGATGTGTACGCTCGCGGCGGTCGCAAGTCCTGCTCGGTTTCCCCGCGTGGTTCTTCGCCTGTCCCCGCGGACCGGGGACCGGCACGACTCGGTCCCGCGGAGTGCGGAGCCGTACCAGCAAGAGAGAGACAGGCAACATGGCTCAGGGTGCAGTCAAGTGGTTCAACGCGGAGAAGGGCTTCGGCTTCATCGCCGTCGACGGCGGGGGTGCGGACGTCTTCGTCCACTACTCCGCGATCCAGTCCGACGGCTACCGCTCGCTCGATGAGGGGCAGCGCGTGGAGTTCGAGATCACCCAGGGCCAGAAGGGCCCGCAGGCGGACGCGGTGCGCCCGATCTAGTCTCGCGACCCGCACGTCCCGAAGGCCTCGGTCCCCGCGACCGGGGCCTTCGGCGTTGGGCGACTGCGCGCCCTCGCGTACGGTCCGCGGCATGGACTTCTGGTGGTGCCTCACCCACGGCCGGGTCGAAGAAGGACCGGGTTGCCCGAACAAGGAACGGCTCGGGCCGTACGCCACTCATGAGCGGGCCGCGACGGCCCTGGATCGCACCCGGGCGCGCACGGCGGAGCAGGACGCCCTCGACGAGGCCGAGGAGGGCCGGGATCCGGGATGAGAGCGGGGCACGGCTATCGGCGCAGGCGCCAGCCGTGGTCGACCGGACCCAGACCGGCTCCCAGCGCGAAACCGCCGGCGATCGCGCCGGTGACGTAGTTCTTGGCGGCCGCGACGGCGGCCGGCACCGAATCACCGAGCGCCAGCCGCGAGGCGATGGCGGAGGCCAGCGTGCAGCCGGTGCCGTGGGTGTGCCGGTTGTCCAGCCGCGGCGTGCGCAGGACGTGCTCGACCGTCCCGTCAGTGAGCAGGTCGACCGGCTCACCCGGCAGGTGGCCGCCCTTCACCAGCACCCAGCAGGGACCGAGCGCGAGCACGGCGTCGGCCGCCCGCCGCAGCCCCGTCTCGTCCGCGACCCGGACGCCGGTGAGCTGCTCGACCTCAGGGAGGTTCGGCGTGACGACGGTGGCCAGCGGGACGAGCTGGGCGCGCAGCACCTCGACCGCCTCGTCCTGCAGCAGCGGGTCACCGTGCTTGCTCACGCCCACGGGATCCACGACCAGCCGCGCGTCGACGGAGCGCAGCCGCCCGGCCACCGCGTGTACGAGTGCAGCGGAGGCCAGCATCCCGGTCTTGACGGCGTCCACACCGATGTCGCCGAGCACGCTGTCCAGCTGCCCCTGGACCGCCTCCACGGGCAGCTCCCAGTAGCCCTGCACCCCGACGGAGTTCTGCGCGGTCACGGCGGCCACGACGCTCATGCCGTGCACGCCGCACGCCAGCATGGTCTTGAGGTCGGCCTGGACACCCGCCCCGCCGCCCGAGTCCGAGCCGGCGACGGTGAGCACCCGCTTCACGAGAAGTGCTCCCATCCCTGAGGTTCGACCGGAGAGCCGCCGATGGTGACGCCGTCGCCCGGGACGACGCGACCGATGCGGCGCACGCCGCGCGGCAGCGGCGTCCCCCGCGGCACCGTGGCCAGCAACGCATGGTCCTCACCGCCGTGCAGCAGCGCCCGCTCGACGGCGTCGTCCCCGAGCAGGCCGCGCAGGCCCTCCAGGGAGGCGTCGTCCACGTGCTCCAGCGCGATCCGGACCCGGCCGGCGGCGGCCAGCCGGCCGGCGTCGGCGACCAGGCCGTCGCTCACGTCACACATCGACGTCGCACCCGCGTCCGCGAGCAGCGGGCCGGCCGCATACGGAGGCTGCGGTGCGCGGTGCCGCCCGACCGCCTGCGCGGCCTCGTCCGGGACCGGCGGCACGGCGCCGGGATCCTGCGCCGACGCCGTGCCGCGGGACAGCAGGAGCAGGCCCAGCGCTGACCAGCCGAGCGCCCCCGCGAGCACGACGTCGTCCCCGACCGCGGCCCCCGCCCGGGTCACCGGGGCGCGGCCGGCGAGGTCGCCGAGCGCGGTGACACTGACGACGATGCGGTCGCCGGTCACCGTGTCGCCGCCGACGACGACGGCGCCCACGAGGGCACTCTCGTCACGCAGCCCGTCGGCCAGCCCGGTCGCCCAGCTCACCGGGAGCCCGCCCGGGGCGGCCAGCCCGACCAGCAGGGCGGTCCCGGTCGCGCCCATCGCGGCGACGTCGGACAGGTTCGCGGCGGCGGCCTTGCGACCGACGTCGTACGCACTCGACCAGTCCGAGCGAAAGTGCACGCCCTCGACCAGGACGTCGGTCGTGGCGACCACCCGCCCGTCCGGGGCCAGGAGGACCGCGGCGTCGTCGCCGGGCCCGAGAAGCACCGCCGCAGACGTCCCGAGGCGCTCCACCACCCGCTCGATCAGCCCGAACTCCCCCACCTCACGTGCTGTAGCGTCCGGCACCACGCCAGCCTCCCAGAAGGGTCCATCTCGTGCCGGTCCAGGCCTACATCCTCATCCAGACGGAGGTCGGCAAGGCGGCGGCCGTCGCCGAGGCGATCGCCGCGCTCGACGGGGTCGCGCAGGCCGAGGACGTCACGGGCCCCTACGACGTGATCGTGCGCGTGGAGGCCAACACGGTCGACGAGCTCGGGAAGCTGGTCGTCGCCCGCATCCAGGGCGTCGACGGCATCACCCGCACCCTCACCTGCCCGGTCGTCCACCTCTGAGCGTCCGGCCCGTCGCCGGGGCAGCGCTGCTGCTCCTGGCGGCCTGCACCTCCGAGCCGGCCCCGCCGCCTCCCCTGGCGACGGGGCCGGTCGACGTGCCGGTGCCGTCCGCGGTCCCGCCGGAGGTGCAGGCCGCCTGCACCGCCCTGTCGGCCGCGCTCCCCGTCGAGGTGGACCCCGGCGTGCGGCGACGGCCGGTCGTCGGCGACCAGCGCCTCACCGCCGCCTGGGGTGACCCGCCGGTGACGCTCGAGTGCGGCGTCCCGGACCCCGACGGGTCCGAGGAGTCGGTCGTCGTCAACGGCGTCACCTGGTCGGTGCGCGAGATCGGTGCCGGCCACCGCTGGACGACCAGCGCACGGACCGTGAACGTCGCGGTCCAGATCCCGGACAGCTACCCCAACGGCGCGGAGATCGTGCTCCCGCTCGTCGAGCCGATCCAGGCGGCCCTGCCACCGATGCCCAGCCCGACGCCGAGCCCCTCGACCGGTGCGGCGCCGACCCCCTCCACGCCGAGCCCGGCCGGCTGAGCCCGCCGCGACGGGTCAGCGCAGGCCCGTACCCCGGCGCAGCGCCGCCTGGACCAGCCGGTCGACCAGCTCGGGGTAGCCGACACCGGAGGCGGCCCACATCCGCGGGAACATCGAGGTCGGGGTGAAGCCCGGCATCGTGTTCACCTCGTTGACCGTGAGCCCGCCGTCCGCGCCGACGAAGAAGTCGACCCGGGCCAGACCCTCGCAGTCCAACGCGTCGTACGCGAGGCGGGCCGTCGCCTGCAGGCGCCCGGTCACGTCGGCCGGCAGGTCAGCCGGCACGTCCAGCTCGGTGGCGCTGTCGAGATACTTCGCCTCGAAGTCGTAGAAGTCGTAGTCCCCGACCAGGCGCACCTCCGCGGGCAGGCTGGCCTCCGGGTGGCCGTCGGCGTCCTCCAGGATCCCGCACTCCACCTCGCGGCCGGGCACGGCGGCCTCGACCAGGATCTTCGGGTCGCAGCGCAGCCCGGCCGCGACGGCGACCGGCAGGTCGGCCAGGTCGTCCACCTTGGTGATGCCGATGCTGGAGCCGCCGCGGGCCGGCTTGACGAACACCGGCAGGCCGAGCGCGCGGACCTCGTCCTCGACCCCGTCCCGGTCGGTCTCCCAGCGCGCTGCCCGCACGACCACCGCCGGGGCGACGGCGACACCGGCCGCAGCCAGCAGCTTCTTGGCCACCGCCTTGTCCATTGCGGCCGCGCTGGCCAGCACCCCCGAGCCGACGTACGGGACGCCGGCCAGCTCGAGCAGCCCCTGCACCGTGCCGTCCTCGCCGTACGGCCCGTGCAGGACGGGGAAGACGACGTCGATCCGGCCGAGCAGCCCGGGGCCGTCCTCGAGCGGCACCAGCCCACCGACGGTGGGGTCGCCAGGCAGCGCCACCGCCCGGCCGTCCTTGACCGACGGGAGTTCGCGGCCCGACAGAGCGAGCAGTGCCGGGTCGTCGGGCCCCAGCACCCAGCGACCCTCGGGCGTGATGCCGACGGCGACCACGTCGTAGCGGTCCCGGTCCACCGCCGCCAGGATGCTGCCGGCCGAGACGCAGGAGATGGCGTGCTCGGTGCTACGGCCGCCGAAGACGACGGCCAGACGGGTGCGGCTCACACCGCCGACCCTAGACGGAAACGACCGGCGGCCCGCGGCTCAGAGCCCGTCGAGGGCCTGCTCGAGGTCGGCGACCAGGTCCTCGGGATCCTCCAGGCCGACGCTGAGGCGCACGGCGCCCGGGTCGATCCCGGCAGCGGCGAGCGCCGTGTCGGACAGCTGCCGGTGAGTGGTCGTGGCCACGTGGCTCACCTTGCTGTGGGTGCCGGCGAGCGACGTGGCGATCGACACCAGCCGGAGCCGGTCGCACAGCGCCAGGCCGGCTGCGCGGCCCCCCTCCGGTGTCAGCGTGATGATCGCGCCGTAGCGGCCGGGGTCGAGCAGCCGGCCGGCCAACGCGTGGTCGCGGTGGGTCGGCAGCCCGGGGAAGTCGAGGTGCTGCACCCGGGGGTTCCCGGCCAGCGCGGTGGCGACGGCGACCGCGCTGCGGCAGTGCCGCTCCATCCGCAGCGGCAGGGTGGCCAGTCCGCGGTGGAGCAGGAAGGCCTCGTCCGGCGCGAGCATCCCGCCGAGGTCGATCCGGTCGCGACGCACCTTGGCCATGAGTTCCGGCGAGCCGACGGCCACCCCTCCGGTGCTGTCGCTGTGGCCGCCGATGTACTTCGTCGCGGAGTGCACGACGACGTCGGCACCGTGCTCGAGCGGGCGGCAGACGGCCGGGGAGGCGAAGGTCGAGTCGACGACGAACGTCACGTCGGCCTGCCGGGCGATCGCCGCCAGAGCAGGAAGATCTGCCACGCTCATCGTCGGGTTGGCCAGCGTCTCGCCCCACAGGACTGCGGTCTCCGGCCGGAGAGCGGCGCGCACCGCGTCCAGGTCGGTGCCGTCGACGAACGTCGTGCCGACCCCGAAGCGGTCCAACACCGAGGTCAACAGGCCGTACGTCCCCCCGTAGACCGCTCGCGGGGCGACGACGTGCGCGCCGGCGCGGGTCAGGGCCGTCAGCACCGTCGAGATCGCCGCCATCCCGGAGCCGAAGGCCTGGCCGGTGACCTCCCGGTCGAGGTTCACCCCCTCCATCGCGGCGACCGCCTGCGCGAACGCGTCGGAGGTGGGGTTGTCGACCCGGGAGTAGGAGTAGCCGCGCTGCGCACCGCTCAGCAGGTCGGCGTACTCCTGTGCGCTGCCGAAGCGGAAGGCGGCGGTGCGGTGAATCGGCAGCCCCATCGGGCTCTGCGTCAGGACCGGCGCTGCCGGCGGGTGGACGGCGCGGGTGCTCTCACCGCGCGGGGCGGTGCCTCGGGAGGACATGCGCCCAGCCTGCCATCCGCGTCACTCGCTCTTGGCTTCGCGCGTCATCAGGCCACGGACCATCTCCTTGGGCGTCATGCCCTCGTGGACGACCGCCACGACATGCTCGGTGATCGGCATGTCGACGTCGTGCTTGCGGGCGAGGTCCAGGATCGACCGGCAGCTCTTGACCCCCTCCGCCGTCTGCGGCTTGCCGGCCAGGATGCCCTCGAGCGTCTCGCCGCGGCCGAGCCGCTCGCCGAAGGTGCGGTTGCGCGACAGCGGGGAGGTGCAGGTCGCGACCAGGTCGCCGAGCCCGGCCAGACCCGAGAAGGTCAGCGGGTCCGCGCCCAACGCCGCTCCGAGGCGGGCCGTCTCCGCCAGGCCGCGGGTGATCAGCGAGGCCCTGGTGTTGTCGCCGAAACCCATCCCCTCGGCCATCCCGGTCGCCAGCGCGATGACGTTCTTGACCGCGCCGCCGAGCTCGCAGCCGACCACGTCGACGTTGGTGTACGGGCGGAAGTAGCCGGTCAGGCAGGCGGCCTGCAGCCGCCCGGCCGCCCGCTCGTCGGTGCACGCGACGACGGTGGCAGCCGGCTGGCCGCCGGCGATCTCCTTGGCCAGGTTGGGCCCGGAGACCACGGCCACCCGGCTGGCCGGCACGTCGGCGACCTCGCAGACCACCTCGCTCATCCGCTTGGTGGTGCCGAGCTCGACGCCCTTCATGAGGCTGACCAGCAGGGTGCCGCGGCCGAGAACGGGCACGACGGCAGCGAGGTTCTCGCGCAGGCTCTGGGACGGCACGGCCAGCACGAGGAAGTCGGCGCCGGAGACGGCCTGCTCGGCATCGGCGGTGGCGGTGAGGCGGGCCGGAAGCGTGATCCCGGGCAAGTAGTCGGGGTTCTCGTGCCGGTCGCGCACCGCCTCGGCCAGCTCCGGCCGGCGGGCCCACAGCACGACGTCGGTACCGGTGTCCGCCAGCACCTTGCCGAAGGCGGTCCCCCAGGAGCCTGATCCCAGCACCGCCGCACGTGTCACGCCGTCCTCCGTCCGTCGCCGTCCGTCCGTTGCCGTGCGTCGGTTGCTGTCCGTCGGCCGCTGCCGCGGTGGTCCCACCGGCGTGCTCGCCACTCTGCCTGCACCCTGATCCTCCCGTGCCGCTGCCCGCCGTGTCGAGGCGCCCCTGCGGTGGCTGCGAGACTTCCGCGTCGTGCCTCCCGCCGCTGTGCGCCCCGCCTGGGGTGCGGTCGTCCCCGTCAAGCGGCTCGACGTCGCCAAGTCCCGCCTCGGCGCGTACGGCGACGCCGCACGCCGAGCCCTGGCTCTGGCCTTCGCGACCGACGTCGTGGCGGCGGCGCTGGCCTGCCCGGCCGTCGGGCAGGTCCTCGTCGTCACCGACGATCCGCACGCCGCCGCCACGTTGGCCGCACTCGGCGCCCGCGTCGCACCGGACGATCCGGACGGCGGCCTGAACCCCGCGCTCGCGCACGGCGCCGACCTGCTGCGCGCCCGGGAGCCGCAGCTGGGCGTCGTGACGGTGTCCGCCGACCTCCCGTCCCTGACACCGCTGGACCTCGCGGAGGTGCTGGCCGCCGTCCCCGCCGGCGGACGAGCGTTCGTCGCCGACTCCGCCGGCACCGGCACGACCCTGCTCGCGGCGGCGGCGCCCGCGCCCCTCGCCCCGTCGTACGGACAGGGCTCGCGGGCCCGGCACCGCAGGTCCGGGGCGCTCGAGCTGCCCGGTACCCCGGCGCTGCGGCGGGACGTCGACACGCCGGCGGATCTGCGGGCGGCGATCGCCCTCGGAGTCGGTGCCCGCACCGCGGCGGCGGCCGCCGGTCTGCCGCCGCTCCCCTGACAGGTGCACGATGGCGCCGTGAGCATCCACCTGCAGGCCGGCGGTCAGGGCACCGACGGCACCGCCCGCGCCGTGGCCGGACCGGACGACCTCCCGCTGCCGGACGACCGGTTCCTCAACCGTGAGGTGTCCTGGCTCGACTTCAACGCCCGGGTCCTGGCGCTGGCGCACGATCCCGGCGCGCCGCTGCTCGAGCGGGTCAAGTTCCTGGCCATCTTCGCGAGCAATCTCGACGAGTTCTTCATGGTCCGCGTCGCCGGGCTCAAGCGCCGGCACACGACCGGGCTCGACGTGCGCAGCGCCGACGGCCTCGGGACCCGTGAGCAGCTCGCGTGGATCTCCCGCCGGGCCCGCGAGCTGGCGTCCGAGCACGCCCGGTCCTTCCTGGAAGACGTCCGCCCGGCGCTGGCCGATGCCGGCCTGCAGATCGTCCTGTGGCGCGATCTGCCTGCCGAGCAGCAGACTCGGCTGCACGACTGGTTCCGCGCCCAGCTGTTCCCGATCCTGACCCCGCTGGCGGTCGATCCGGCACACCCCTTCCCGTACATCAGCGGGCTGTCGCTGAACCTCGCGGTGCTGGTGCGCGACGCGGACAGCGGCACCGAGCACTTCGCCCGCGTCAAGGTCCCGAACAACGTCAAGCGGTTCCTGCAGGTGACCGCCGACGGAGCAGCGGCCTTCCTGCCGCTCGAGGAGCTCATCGGGGCCCACCTGCAGCAGCTGTTCCCCGGGCTCGAAGTGCTGGCCCACCACCCGTTCCGGGTGACCCGCAACACCGACGTGGCGGTCGAGGAGGACCGGGACGAGGACCTGCTGCAGGCTCTCGAGCGGGAGCTGGCCCAGCGCCGCTTCGGCCCGGTGGTGCGGCTCGAAGTGGCCGACGACATCGACCCGCACGTGCTCGACCTGCTCGTCCGCGAACTCGAGATCACCGATGACGACGTGGTGCAGGTGCCCGGCCTGCTCGACCTGTCGTCGCTCTGGCAGCTCTACGGCGCAGACCGGCCCGACCTCAAGCACGACGCCTTCGTCCCGGCGACGCACCCGCGGCTGACCGAGAACGAGACAGCCGCCGACATCTTCGCCGTCCTGCGCGAGGCCGACGTGCTCGTCCACCATCCGTACGACTCGTTCGCCACCAGCGTCCAGCGCTTCGTCGAGCAGGCGGCCGCCGACCCGCACGTACTGGCCATCAAGCAGACGCTCTACCGGACCTCGGGTGACTCGCCGATCGTCGACGCGCTCGTCGACGCCGCGCAGGCCGGCAAGCAGGTGGTGGTGCTCGTCGAGATCACCGCCCGCTTCGACGAGCAGGCCAACATCCGGTGGGCGCGTGCGCTGGAGAAGGCGGGTTGCCACGTCGTCTATGGCCTGGTCGGCCTCAAGACCCACTGCAAGACCTCGCTGGTCGTGCGGCAGGAGAAGGGGCAGCTGCGGCGCTACGCCCACATCGGGACCGGCAACTACAACCCCAAGACGGCCCGCATGTACGAAGACTTCGGCCTGCTGACCGCCGATCCCGAGGTGGGCGCCGACCTGACCGACCTGTTCAACACGCTGACCGGCTACAGCCGGCAGACGGGCTACCGGATGCTGATGGTCGCGCCGCACGGCGTGCGGTCGGGACTGGTCGCCCGCATCCGCACCGAGGCCGGGCACGCCAGCGCGGGCCGGCCGGCCCGGGTGCGGATCAAGGCCAACAGCATCGTCGACGAGCAGGTCATCGACGCCCTGTACGGCGCCAGCCGGGCGGGTGTCGAGGTGCAGCTGCTGGTCCGCGGGATCTGCGCCCTGCGGCCGGGCGTGCCCGGGCTGTCCGAGACGGTGCACGTCCGCAGCATCGTCGGGCGCGTCCTCGAGCACTCGCGGGTGATGGTCTTCGGCACCGGCGACCGGGCCGAGCACTGGCTCGGCAGCGCCGACCTGATGCACCGCAACCTCGACCGCCGGGTCGAGACGCTGGTGCGGGTGAAGGACCCGGCCGTCGCCACGCAGCTCGATGCCGTGCTGGACAAGGCGATGGCGCCGACCACCCGCCATTGGGTGCTGGACTCCGCCGGTTGCTGGGAGCAGCGACCGGAGCCGGGGCAGCCGGCCGACGACCTGCACGTCGACCTGATGCGCCGCGTACACGAACGCGGCGGCGATGCCTGAAAGTCAGGCCTGTCCGGTGAGTCGTGAGGTGCGCGCGGCCGGTGGGGTGCTCTGGCGGCGGGTCCACGACCAGGTCCAGGTCGCCCTCGTGCACCGGCCGAAGTACGACGACTGGTCGCTCCCCAAGGGCAAGCTCGACCCGGGCGAGCTGCCGGTGGTCGCGGCCCTGCGCGAGGTCTGCGAGGAGACCGGCTTCGGCGCCGTCGCCGGGCGCACCCTCGGCACGAGCCGGTACCGCGTGCTGGACCGGGGGCGGGACGTGCAGAAGACCGTGCGGTGGTGGGCCATGCGGGCCACCGAGGGGACCTTCCTTGCCGGTGCGGAGGTCGACCTGCTGCGGTGGCTGCCGTTGCCGGCCGCACTCGCCCGGGCCAGCTCCGGCTACGACTGCGCACCGCTTCGGGCCTTCGCGGCCGGACCGGCGGACACGACGAGCGTCCTGCTCGTACGGCACGGATCGGCGGGCGATCGTGCGTCCTGGGCCGGCGACGACGACCACCGGCCGCTGGACGAGGCGGGGGTGGCGCAGGCCGCCGCGGTCGCGGCCATGCTGCCCGTCTACGCGCCGACGCGGGTGCTGTCGGCTCCGGTGGTGCGCTGCATCCAGACGGTCCGCCCGCTGGCCGACCGTCTCGGCCTGGCCGTCGAACCGGTCGAGGCGGCACGTGAGCCGGAACAGCACCCCGCAGGCGAGCTGACCCGGCTGCTGTGGGAGCTCGCGGCCGGCGGACGACCCGCGGTCGTCTGCAGTCAGGGTGGTGCCATTCCGGAAGCTGTACGGGCGCTGAGCGGCCTGCCGGAGGTGCGGGCCCACAAGGGCAGCGTGTGGGCGCTGAGCTTCGCCGGTGGCCGGCTGGTCGACGCCGACTACACCGCCCGGCTGGTCGGCTGAGAGCAGACATGCCGAAAGCCCCGGCATGCCGGGGCTTTCGGGGGTGGAACGCGACTACCGGCGAGCGGCCTTCTTGGCCGGAGCCTTCACGGCCTTCTTGGCCGGAGCCTTCACGGCCTT
>JBBDWV010000017.1:0-39531 GCA_040902655.1 Mycobacteriales bacterium | reverse complement strand
TTCACGGCCTTCTTGGCCGGAGCCTTCACGGCCTTCTTGGCCGGAGCCTTCACGGCCTTCTTGGCCGGAGCCTTCACGGTCGTCTTGGCCGGGGCCTTGGCCGGAGCCTTCGCCGCCTTGGCCGGAGCCTTCGCCGCCTTGGCCGGAGCCTTCGCCGCCTTGGCCGGGGCCTCCGTGGCCGGCCTGCCGGCCCGGGCAGTCACCGCACGGGAGGCCGACGCCGCCGGCGGTGGCACCTTCTTGGCGCCGCTGACGATGTCCTTGAAGCCCTGGCCCGGGCGGAATTTCGGCACCGACGTCTTCTTCAGCTTCACGGCAGCGCCGGTGGCCGGATTGCGCGCGGTGCGGGCGGCCCGGTCGACACGCTCGAAGACACCGAAGCCGCTGATGCCGACCTTCTCGCCCTTCGCGACGGCGCGGGTGATGGCGTCGACGAAGGCCTCGACAGCGTTGCTCGCGGTCTTCCGGTCACCGAGCCTCTCGGTGACCGCCTCGATCAGCTCGGACTTGTTCACGACGGGTCCCCTTCACTGGAACTGCCGAGGCGCTCTGCCCCTTGATCGCGCACGGTAGGCGCCTGAAGCGCCGACCACAACGACCACGGCGACCACACTTCCTTGTGTCGCAGGGACTTTGCCCGTCTTCGCAGGCGCTAGCAGGACCCCTGTGGCTCCTCAGCAGTGGGAGCACGACCTGCGTCCAGATCGGCCAGCAGCAGATCCAGGCGACGCGAGGCCGCAGCGAGATCGCGCTTCGACGCGTCGGTGAGCGCTATGAGTCTTCTTGCGACGCAGGACTTTTCATCCTCCGGCAGCTCGAGGGAGCTGACCCGCCGGTGGGCATCGCGCAGCCGCACCGCCAGGTCGGCGGCGAGGTCGTCGCTCATGCACTGGTCGTCGTGGGCAGGTGTCCCGGCCGCGAGGACTCGAAGGTCGAAATGTCCTGCTCGACACGCAGGGTGAGTCCGATGTCGTCCAGTCCCTCCATCAGCCGCCACCGGGTGAAGTCATCGAGGGGGAAGGCTGCCACCAGGCCGGGGGCCCGCAGCTCGCGGGCACCGAGGTCGACCACGACCTCGACCTCCGGGTCCTGCTCGACCAGGGCCATGAGCTGCTCGACCACGTCGGAGGGGAGCTGGACCGGGACCAGGCCGGTCTTCAGGGCATTACTGCGGAAGATGTCACCGAAGCGGGGGCTGACGACGGTGCGGAAGCCGAAGTCCTGCAGCGCCCATGCGGCGTGCTCCCGGGACGAGCCGGTACCGAAGTTCTCCCCGGCCAGCAGGATGCTCGCGCCGTGGTACCGAGGGGCGTTCAGGACGAAGTCGGGGTCCTCGCGCCACTCGCTGAACAGGCCGGCACCGAAGCCGGTCCGCTCGACCCGCTTGAGCCAGTCGCTGGGGATGATCTGGTCGGTGTCGACGTCGCTGCGGCGCAGCGGGACCGCCCGGCCGGTGTGCGTCGTGAAGGCTTCCATGTCCTAGACCTCCTGCAGGTCGGCGGGAGCGGCCAGGCGGCCGACCACGGCGGTGGCCGCGGCGACCTCGGGTGAGACGAGATGGGTGCGGCCGCCGCGGCCCTGCCGCCCTTCGAAGTTGCGGTTTGACGTGGAGGCGCTGCGCTCGCCCGGCTGCAGGATGTCGGGATTCATGCCCAGGCACATCGAGCACCCGGCGTTGCGCCAGTCGAAGCCGGCAGCGCGGAAGACCTCGTCCAGGCCCTCCTGCTCGGCCTGCAGCTTCACGAGCATCGACCCGGGGACGACCATCGCGCGCACACCGTCGGCGACCTTGCGGCCCCTCAGCACCTCGGCTGCGGCGCGCAGGTCCTCCATCCGGCCGTTCGTGCACGAGCCGAGGAACACCGAGTCCACCCGGACGTCACGCATCGCCGTGCCGGCCTTCAGCCCCATGTAGGTCAGCGCGCGCTCGGCCGCCTCACGTTCGTTGCCGGCCGGCATCGCCTGCGGGTCCGGGACGCGCGCGCCGAGGGAGACGCCCTGTCCGGGGTTGGTGCCCCAGGTGACGAAGGGGGTGACGGCGGAGGCGTCGAGGAACACCTCGCGGTCGAAGCTCGCGTCGTCGTCGGTGCGCAGCTGCTCCCACGTCTGCACGGCGGTGTCCCAGTCGGCCCCCCGTGGGGCATGCGGACGGCCCTGCAGGTAGCCGTAGGTCGTCTCGTCCGGTGCGATCATCCCGGCCCGCGCACCCCACTCGATGCTCATGTTGCAGACCGTCATCCGGCCCTCCATGGACAACGACCGGATGGCCTCCCCGCGGTACTCCACGACGTGGCCCTGGCCGCCGCCGGTCCCGACCTGGGCGATGAGCGCCAGCACGAGGTCTTTGGCCGTGACGCCGGGCTGCAGCTGACCTTCGACGGTGACGGCCATCGTCCGCGGGCGCACCAGGGGCAGGGTCTGTGTCGCGAGGACGTGCTCCACCTCGCTGGTGCCGATACCGAAGGCGAGCGCACCGAAGGCGCCGTGGGTGCTGGTGTGGCTGTCTCCGCAGACGATCGTCATGCCGGGCTGGGTGACCCCCAGCTGCGGGCCGATCACGTGCACGATTCCCTGGCCGGCGTCGCCCATCGGGTGCAGCCGGATGCCGAACTCCGCGCAGTTCGCGCGCAGGGTCTCGACCTGCTTGCGGCTGATCGGGTCGTCGATCTGCAGTCCGGTCGTCGGGACGTTGTGGTCCTCCGTCGCCAGCGTCAGGTCCGGGCGGCGGACGCCGCGGCCGGCCAGCCGCAGGCTGTCGAAGGCCTGCGGACTGGTCACCTCGTGCACGAGGTGGAGGTCGATGTAGAGGAGATCGGGCTCGTCCTGCCTGCGCCGGACGACGTGGGCGTCCCAGACCTTCTCGGCGAGCGTGCGTCCCATGACCGACCTCCTTGGCATCTCACATTGTGAGATGGCAGTATCACGACGTGGAACAGACTAGCGGAGTCGGCGTCCTGGACAAGTCCGTGCTCGTGCTCGGGGCGGTGCAGGCCGGGGCGGGAAGCCTGGCCGCTCTCGTCGAGCACACGGGGCTGTCCCGGGCGACGGTGCACCGGCTGGCGGTCGCGCTCGAGGTGCACCGGCTGCTGGCCCGCGACCGGGAGGGCCGGTGGCGACTGGGGTCACGGCTGGCCGAGTTGGCCGGCGGATCCGCGGGCGACGCGCTGCTCGACCGGGCCGCCGGCGTGCTGGCCCGGCTGCGCGACACCACCGGGGAGAGCGTCCAGCTCTACCGGCGGCAGGGTGACCGGCGGGTCTGCGTCGCGGCGGCCGAACGCGGCAGCGGCCTGCGCGACACCGTTCCGGTCGGTACGTCGCTGCCGATGACCGCCGGGTCGGCCGCCCAGGTGCTGCTGGCGTGGGCGCCCGAGGACCCGCTGGTGCGGTCGGCAGCCTTCACGCCGAGGACGCTGTCGGAGGTGCGCCGGCGCGGCTGGGCGCACTCGGTGGCCGAGCGGGAGTCCGGCGTGGCCTCGGTCTCCGCGCCGGTGCGGACCCGCGACGGCCGGGTGCTGGCCGCCGTCAGTGTGAGCGGGCCGCTGGAGCGCCTCACCCGCTTCCCCGGCCGGCTGCACGCCGAGGCGGTGCTCGGCGCGGCCGCGGAGCTGGCGCGCGCCTGAGCCGTACGTCCCGGTCGGACGAGGAAGGACGACGCTGGAGGGTCAAGGGCTGCGACGTTCAGGTCGAGACCGGTGACGTGACCGCCTCGCACCGCGCCGTCCTGCCGTCCCCGCGCCCCGCTGCCGACGTGCTGGACCTGCACGTCGTGCGGATGGGCGGCGAACGGGCGGTGACCGCGATGGCGGCGGCGCCGGTACGGCACGTGCCTGCGGCGCTGCTGGACGCCCTGCACGGCTCCTGGGGAACTCCGCAGGAGCTGGCTCCGGCCCGTCCCGCGCAGCCGCCGCTGCGGCTCGTCGCGGGGTAGCACATCGGCCGGAGAGCCTGCCGTCCGAGAAGGACGACAGGCTCTCCGGCCATGCTGCACGTAGCCCCGACGAGATTCGAACTCGCGCTACCGCCGTGAGAGGGCGGCGTCCTAGGCCGCTAGACGACGGGGCCCTAGGAAGATGAACTTGTCCGGTCAGCCGAGAAGACCGGTCCTACGCTGGGGTACCTGGACTCGAACCAAGACTAACGGAACCAGAAACCGCCGGGCTGCCAATTACCCCATACCCCACAGGAGCCGCCGGGGGGTCGCCCCTGCGGTCCGCGAGAGAGTCTAGCCGACGTCGCCGGCCGGCTCGCCCGCAGCCGCGACCGCCGCCGCCCGCAGCCGTCGCAGCGCCCGCTCGCGCCCCAGCAGCGCGATCGACTCGTCCAGCGGCGGCGCGATCGCCCGCCCGCAGACGGCGGCGCGCAGCGGCAGGTAGGCCTTGTTGCGCTTCAGGCCCAGCCCGCCCTCGAGCAGCGCGGCGTCCACGGCCGCCTGGACAGCGGTCGCCGTCCACTCCCCCACGCCCTCGAGGGCCTTCGCCGCGGCCGTGAGCACCGGCGCGTTCGCCGGCGTGAGTGCCTTGGCCGCAGCCGCCGGGTCGACGGCGAAGTCCTCCTCCGGCACGAACAGGAAGCCGACCAGCTCCGGCAACTCGCTCAGCACTGCTACCCGGGTCTGCACGGCCGGCACCATCGCCGACACCAGCGCCAGCTCGCCGGCCCCGGCGGGATCGGCGACCAGACCCGCACGCTGCAGGAACGGCAGCACCCGCGAGGCGAAATCGGCCTCGGACAGCTCCCGGACGTAGTGGCCGTTCAGCCAGCCCAGCTTGTCGAGGTCGAACACCGGCCCGACCGTGTTGACCCGCGTCCAGTCGAAGCTCGCGGACATCTCGGCGAAGGAGAAGATCTCTTTCTCCGCCTCGGGCAGCGAGTAGCCGAGCAGCCCGAGGAAGTTCAGCAGCGCCTCCGGCAGGTAACCCTGCTCCTGGAACCAGGTCAGCCGGGCCGCGGGGTTCTTCCGCTTGGAGATCTTGCTCTTGTCGATGTTGCGCAGCAGCGGCATGTGCGCGAACTGCGGCCGCTCCCAGCCCAGCCAGTCGAACAGCAGCAGGTGCTTGGGCGTGGAGGAGATCCACTCCTCGCCGCGGACGACGTGGGTGATCCCCATCAGGTGGTCGTCCACGACCACGGCCAGGTGGTAGGTCGGGAAGCCGTCCCCCTTGAGGATCACCTGGTCGTCCGGTCGCGGCGCCGACACCTGCCCCCGGATCAGGTCGACGAAGGACAGCGGCGGGTCCTCCGGCACCAGCATGCGGACCACCGGAGTCGGCGAGAAACCTGGCAGCGCCGCGCGTTCGGTCTCGACCTTGCCGACGCACAGCCGGTCGTAGCCGGTCGGCACCTTGCGCTTCTGCTGGTCCTCGCGCATCGCCTTCAGCCGCTCGCCGCTGCACCAGCACAGGTAGGCGTGCCCCTCCGCCAGCAGCCGGTCGACGTGCGGCCGGTAGGTGTCGAGTCGCTCGCTCTGCCGGTACGGCGCGTAGGCGCCGCCCCTGTCGGGGCCCTCGTCCCAGTCGAGGCCGAGCCAGCGCAGCGTGTCGTACACCTGCTGCTCGCTGTCGGCCCGGAAACGCGCCCGGTCGGTGTCCTCGACGCGCAGCACGAACTGCCCACCCTGCTGCCGGGCGAAGGCCAGGTTGAACAGGGACATGTACGCCGTCCCGACGTGGGGGTCGCCCGTCGGCGAGGGCGCGACGCGCACGCGCACGCTCACCGCGCCACCACCGGATTGGTGAGGGTGCCGATCCCTTCGACCTCGACGGCGACCTGCTCACCCGGCACCAGGGGCCCGACGCCCGCGGGGGTCCCGGTGAGCACGACGTCACCGGGCAGCAGCGTCATGAAAGAGGTGACGAACGCCAGGATCGCCGGCACGTCGTGCAGCAGGTCGCGGGTGTTGCCGTCCTGACGGAGCACCTCGTCCACCTCGCAGCGCACCCGCAGGTCGCTCGGGTCGAGGTCGGTCTCGATCCACGGCCCGAGCGGGCAGAAGGTGTCGTGGCCCTTGCCGCGGGTCCACTGCCCGTCGCTCTTCTGCTGCTCGCGCGCGGTGACGTCGTTGGCGGCGGTGTAGCCCCACACGTGGGCCAGGGCGTTGCCGGTGGACAGGTCCCGCGCCGGCTTGCCGATGACGACGGCCAGCTCCGCCTCGTGCTCGACCCGGCCGGCGGCGGCCGGCAGCCGGATCGGGTCCCCGGCGCCGATGACCGAGGTGGCCGGCTTGAGGAAGACCGTGGGGATGCCCGGATCGGCCGGCCCGGCGGTGAGGCCGGCCATCTCGCGTACGTGGTCGGCGTAGTTCTTGCCGATACACACGACGTTGATCGGCTGGGTCGGAGCGAGCAGGCGGACGGCGGACAACGCGACGACCTCGCCCGTCGGCGTCGGGTCGAACAGCGGGTGGCCCTGCAGGGGCGCGAGCGACAGGTCCGCACCGGAGCCCTCCACCAGGCCGAAGGCGATGTCGCCGGAGCGGGCGTAACGGGCGATGCGCACCTCAGCCCACCCGGCGCATCCAGCCGTGCGGGTCGGCGGCCCGGCCGTACTGCAGGTCGAGCAGCGCCGCGCGCAGCCGGAGCGTGACCGGGCCGGGCGAGCCGTCGCCCATCGTCCACTCGCCTGTCGGGCCCTTCACGTGCCCGACCGGCGCGATGACCGCTGCCGTACCGCACGCGAAGACCTCGGTCAGCGAACCGTCCGCGACGCCCTTGCGCCAGTCGTCGACCGACAGCCGCCCCTGCTCGACCGGGAGCCCGAGCTCCGGCGCGAGCCGGAGCAACGAATCGCGGACCACGCCGGGCAGCAGCGTGCCGGTCAGCGCCGGAGTGAGCAGCCGGGCCCCGCCGTCCGCCCCGGACAGGACGAAGAACAGGTTCATCCCGCCCATCTCCTCGACCCAGCGCCGCTCCACCGCGTCGAGCCACACGACCTGGTCGCATCCCTGCTCGGCTGCCTGGCGCTGGGCCAGCAGGCTGCCGGCGTAGTTGCCGGCGCACTTGGCCTCGCCGGTGCCGCCGACGGCCGCGCGGACGTACTCGTCGGACAGCCACACCGTCACCGGCTTGACCTCGCCTGGGAAGAAGGGCGTCACCGGGAAGGCGATCAGCAGGAAGAGGTACTCCTGCGCGGGGCGCATGCCGACCTGCCCCTCGGTGGCGATCATGAAGGGCCGCAGATACAGGCTCTGGCCCTCGGCGGTCGGCACCCAGGCGCGGTCGGCCTCGACCAGCGCGTCGACCGACGACAGGAACAGCTCGGCCGGCAGCTCAGGCATGGCCAGGCGGGCGGCGGAGCGGTTGAAGCGCCGGGCGTTCTCCTCCGGCCGGAAGACGGCGACCCCCCCGTCCGGCTGGCGGTAGGCCTTGAGCCCTTCGAAGATGGCCTGGCCGTAGTGCAGCACCATCGCCGACGGGTCGAGCTGCAGCGGCTCGTACGCCGTCAGTCTGGCGTCGTGCCAACCCTTGTCGATGCTCCAGCGGATCGCCACCATGTGGTCGGTGTGGACCCGCCCGAACCCCGGGTCGGCCATCAGCGCCGCACGCTCGGCGTCGCTGCGCGGCGAGCTGCTCGGCACCTTCTCGATGCCGGCTGTGACAGTCATGCGGCTCTCTCCATCCGTCCGTCCCGACGCGGTCGAGGGACCGCCCGCGCCGCCGCCCTGACCGTATCCGAAACGGGCTCAGGCCAGCTGAGCCAGCAGCGCGTCGCGGACCTGCGACGTCGAGCGCGCGGTCGTGCCGCGGGTGAGCAGGTCGGCCGCGACCGCCGCCTCGACCCGCCGGGCGGCGTCGACATGTCCCAGGTGCTCCAGCAGCAGCGCCACCGACAGCACGGCGGCGGTCGGATCTGCCCTGCCCTGTCCGGCGATGTCCGGTGCGCTGCCGTGCACGGGCTCGAACATCGACGGGTTGGTGCGGGTCACGTCGATGTTGCCGCTGGCCGCCAGGCCGATGCCGCCGCCGATGGCGGCACCGATGTCGGTGAGGATGTCGCCGAACAGGTTGTCGGTGACGATGACGTCGAACCGCTCGGGCTGCGTCACGAAGAACATCGACGCCGCGTCGACGTGCGCGTAGTCGGTGCTGACGTCGGGGAAGCCGGCCGACACCTCGTCGAAGATCCGACTCCACAGGCCACCGGCGTGGACCAGGACGTTGGTCTTGTGCACCAGCGTCAGGTGCCGGCGCTCCCGCGCCTGCGCCCGCACGAACGCGTCCCGCACCACCCGCTCCACGCCGTACGCCGTGTTGAGGCTGACCTCGGTGGCCACCTCGTGCGGCGTCCCCTGGCGCAGCCGTCCGCCGTTGCCGACGTAGGGCCCCTCGGTGCCCTCGCGCACGACGACCAGATCGATCGCCCGGTCACCCACCGGGCTCGGCACGCCCGGGAACAGCCGCACCGGCCGCAGGTTCACGTGGTGGTCGAGGGCGAAGCGCAGCGTGAGCAGCAGGCCGCGCTCGAGCACCCCGGGAGGCACGCTCGGGTCGCCGATCGCCCCGAGCAGGATCGCGTCGTGGCCGCGCAGCTCGTCCAGGACGCCGTCCGGCAGCGCCTCGCCGGTCCGGGCGTACGCCCGGGCGCCCAGGTCGTAGTCGGTGCGCTCGACGCCGGGCAGGACGGCGTCGAGGACCTGCAGGCCCACCGCCACCACCTCGGGGCCGATGCCGTCGCCGCCGATGACCGCCAGCCGGGTGCTCATCGGCCGAGCCTAACGAACGTGGGACGGCCGTCCCATTCTATGAGACGCGGTTGACCGCACTCACGATCGCCCGCAGCGACGACGTGACGATGCTGGGGTGGACGCCGCAGCCCCACAGGACCTGCCCGCCGACCGCCACCTCGAGGTAGGAGGCGGCCTGCGCCTCCTCGCCCGCGCCGGTGGCGTGCTCGGCGTAGTCCAGGACGCGCACGTCGAGGTCGAGCGCCGACAGCGCGTGCACGAAGGCCGCGATCGGGCCGTTGCCCTGCCCGGACACCGTTCTCGTCTCGCCCTGCCACTCCACGACCGCGTCGACCCAATCGCTCTCACCGGTGGCGGAGGTGAAGGAGACCAGCCGAAGCGGCGCGTCGTGCTGCAGATAGGTGGAGGTGAACAGCTCCCAGATGCGGGCGCCGGAGATCTCGCCGCCCGCGTCGTCGGCGACCTCCTGCACCACCCTCGAGAACTCGATCTGCATGCGTCGTGGCAGGTCGAGGTGGTGCTCGTTCTTCAGCACGTAGGCGACGCCGCCCTTGCCGGACTGGCTGTTGACCCTGATGACCGCCTCGTAGGACCGACCCACGTCGAGCGGGTCGATCGGGAGGTACGGGACGCCCCAGGCGGCGTCACGCACCGGTACACCGGCCGCGGCGGCGTCCCGCTCGAGCGCCTCGAAGCCCTTCTTGATCGCGTCCTGGTGCGACCCGGAGAAGGCGGTGTAGACGAGGTCACCGGCGTAGGGGTGACGCGGATGCACCGGCAGTTGGTTGCAGTACTCGACGGTGCGGCGGATCTCGTCGATGTCGGAGAAGTCGATCTGCGGGTCGACCCCCTGGCTGAACAGGTTGAGCCCGAGCGTGACGAGGCAGACGTTGCCGGTGCGCTCGCCGTTGCCGAACAGACAGCCCTCGATCCGGTCCGCGCCGGCCAGCAGGCCGAGCTCGGCGGCCGCCACGGCGGTCCCGCGGTCGTTGTGCGGGTGCAGGCTCAGGACGACGCTGCTGCGGCGCCCACCCAACGCGCGGGCGAACCACTCGATCTGGTCGGCGTACGTGCTCGGGACCGACATCTCCACGGTGGCCGGCAGGTTCAGCACGACGGGGCGCTCCGGCGTGGGCTGCCAGACGTCCATGACCGCCTCGCAGACCTCGAGCGCGTAGTCCAGCTCGGTGCCGGTGAAGGACTCCGGGCTGTACTGCCAGCGGACGTCGGTGGTTGCGAGCAGCTCGGCGGCGTATTTCTGGCACCACTGCGCGCCGCGTACGGCGATGTCCTTGATGCCGTCCCTGTCCAGACCGAACACGACCCGGCGCTGCAGCGTGGAGGTCGAGTTGTAGAGGTGGATGAGCGCGCTGCCGCCGAAGCCGACCAGGGACTGCACGGTGCGCTCGATGAGCTCCTCGCGCGCCTGGGTGAGGACCTGGATGGTGACGTCGGCGGGGACCAGGTCCTGCTCGACGAGCGCGCGGATGAAGTCGAAGTCGGTGGCGCTCGCCGCCGGGAAGCCGACCTCGATCTCCTTGTAGCCCATCTCGACGAGCAGCCGGAACATGCGCAGCTTGCGCTCGGCGTCCATCGGGTCGATCAGCGCCTGGTTGCCGTCACGCAGGTCGACGCTGCACCACTGCGGCGCGCGGTCGATCGTGCGCGAGGGCCAGCGCCGGTCGGCGAGGTCGACCGGTGGGAAGGGGGTGTAGCGGCCGTAGGGCATGCCGCTGGGGGTCTGGCAGGTACTGGGCTGACGGGTCATGAGCTGCTCCCTGAGGGCGGGGCGGAAGGCGGCCAGCGCGAAGTCCCGCGGCAGGGGGCCGGCCTAGGAGAGGGCCCCGCCGCGGCAGGTAAGCAGCAGCCTCGTCAGGAACACGGGGACCATCCTACGACGCCCCGGGGTGGGGCAGGCGGCAGGGGAGTGATCCGGCAGCCGCCCGCCAGGCTCAGCTTCGGCGGCACGTCACCCGACGTCGGTGGCTGCCTGCTCATGGACCACGGGCGCGTCGCTCCGCAGACACGTGTGCCGTCCGGGCGGTGTGCACCACAGGTCAACAATCGCAAAAAGTTGACCTGTGGTGCAACACCCGCTGGGCGGCACATGTCGATGTGCGAGTGGCCCCGGCCCCTCGTCGGGATCGTCGGGCCAGCCCTAACCTCGGGCGGCGACGCGCAGGAACTCCTCTACCGCCGCCCGGAAGGCCTCCGGCTCGTCGACCCAGGGGAAGTGGCCGGCCCGCGGCAGCACGACGGTCTGCGCGCGCCGGAAGTCCGCCGCCACGGTGTGCACCGACGCGACGCCGGTCAGCGCGTCGCGCTCACCGCCGACGACGAGCACCGGCAGGTCCAGGCTCGCGAGCGCCGCCCGGATCCCGGCGACGTCGACCTGCTCGATGCCGGCACCGAAGCCGAGTTCGGCCCGCTTGCTGCTCTGGGTGTCGGCGGTGGCGGCGTGCGCCTGGGTCCGCTCGTCCCAGCGGCCGTAGAAGAACGGCCGGGTGGCCCGCACCAGCGCCTGCTGCTGGGCCGGCGCGGCGTACGCCAGCGCCTCCTGGGCCTCGGCAGCCTCGGCGTACCACGGCTCGCCGGAACGGGCGGCGCGGATGCCCGCCACGTCCTCGCGCGTGCCGCCCTGCAGCCGGTCGCTCGGTGTGACGAGCACCAGCGAGCGCAGCCGGTCCGGGTGCGTCGCGGCGTACGCCTGCGCCACCAGGCAGCCCGCAGAGTGGCCGAGCAGGTCGATCCGCTCGCACTGTGGATCCTGGACGGCCAGGTGCTCGCGCAGGGCTTCGACGTCCTCGGCCAGCCGGTCGAAGCGCAGCGACGCGGGGTCGGCCGGCACCTCACTGCGCCTGGTGGCGCGCGGGTCGAGCAGTACCAGCGTGCGCACGTCGTCGAGCCCGGCCAGGTCCTCCAGATAGGCGCTGGCGCGACCCGGGCCGCCGGGCAGGCAGACCAGCCGCGGCCCGCTGCCGAGCTCGGTGCAGGCCAGCCGGGTCCCGTCGTACGAGGAGAACAGGCTCACGGCAGCCAGACCGTGCGCGCCGACCCGGCGTCGATGGCCGTGCAGATGCCCTGCAGGACATCCGCCGGCACCGCCTCGTCGACCGTCACCGCCATCAGAGCGTGGCCACCCTGCTTGTCCCGGCCGACCTGGGCGCCGGCGATGTTGATGCCGGCTGCGCCGAGCTGCACGCCGACCTGACCGACGACGCCGGGGCGGTCCTCGTACCGGAAGAACACCAGATGACCGGTCGCCGGCAGCTCCACGTCCACGCCCTCGATCTCCACCAGCTTCTCGACCTGGCGGGTGCCGACGAGCGTCCCGGACACCGAGATCGGGTCACCTGCGGGCAGCACGCCGCGGAGGGTGATGACGTTGCGGTACTCCGGGCTCTCCCGGTCCGTCGTCAAGGACACCTCCACACCACGCTCGGCCGCCAGCGCGGGGGCGTTGACGAAGGTGACCTGCTCCTCCACGACGTCCTCGAAGACGCCCTTGAGCGCGGCCAGCTGGAGCACCGAGACGTCCAGCTCGGCGATCTCGCCGCGCACCAGCACCTCCAGGCTCGCGGCCACCCCTCCCGCCAGCGCGGTGAAGACACGGCCGAGCTTCTCGACCAGCGGCAGCGCCGGCCGCAGCTCCTCGGCGACCGCCCCGGCAGCCTGCACGTTCACGGCGTCGGGCACGAAGTCGCCCTCCAGCGCCAGGCGCACGGAACGAGCGACCGCGATACCGGCCTTGTCCTGCGCCTCGACGGTCGAGGCGCCCAGGTGCGGGGCGACGACCACGGAGTCGAAGGCGAACAGCGGTGAGTCGGTGCACGGCTCGCTGGCGAAGACGTCCAGCCCCGCGCCGGCCACCGTGCCGGCCTCCAGGGCCTGGGCGAGCGCCGTCTCGTCGAGCAGCCCACCCCGTGCGGCGTTGACGATCCGCACCGTGGGCTTGCAGAGCGCGAGCTCCTTCTCCCCGATCAGCCCCACGGTCTCCGGCGTCTTCGGCAGATGGACGGAGATGAAGTCGCTCTCCCGCAGCAGCTCGTCCAGGCCGACCAGCCGCACCCCGATCTGCGCTGCACGAGCCGCCGAGACGTACGGGTCGTAGGCGATCAGCTGCGTGCCGAAGGCGGACATGCGCTGGGCGAACAGCACGCCGATGCGGCCGAGACCGACCACCCCGACGACCTTGTCCGCGACCTCGACACCGGTCCAGCGGCTGCGCTCCCAGCGGCCGGACTTGAGCGCTGCGTTGGCCGGCGCGGTGTTGCGGGCGCAGGCCAGCAGCAGCGCGACCGCCTGCTCGGCGGCACTGACGATGTTGCTCTGCGGCGCGTTGACGACCATCACCCCGCGGGCGGTGGCCGCGGGCACGTCGACGTTGTCCAGCCCGATGCCGGCGCGGGCGACCACCTTCAGTCCGGGCGCCGCGGCGAGCGCCTCCGCGTCCACCCGGGTCGCGCTGCGGACGATCAGGGCGTCCGCCTCGGCCAACGCCGGCAGCAGCGCCGCGCGGTCGGCGCCGTCGACGGAGCGGACCTCCACGCCGGCGCCGAGGACGGCGACCACGGACGGCGCCAGTTCCTCGGCGAGCAGGACGACGGGGCGAGCAGGGGTCACGACGGTCACGGTCGGTCCTCGGGCTGTGGCGGGCGGGGCCTCGGGTGGGGCTGCCGGATCGGCGGGCACCTGCTCCCGCGCGGGCAGGTTCGCGGCCGAGCGTACCGGCGGGCCCCTCGGCCCGACCCACCCGATTTTCCGAAGGTCCGCCCGCAGCACCTCCTGACCTGGGAAGCTGTGCGCCCTCCCCCTCTCGCAGTCCCTCCAGGAGCCTTCGTGCGCGCCCACCCCCTCCGCCGTCCCGTCGCCGCCGCCCTGCTCGCCGCGGCCGTGACGGCGGCCAGCCTGGCCGCCGCAGTCCCGGCCAGCGCCGGCCCCGGCGCCGGCTCTGACAGCCTGCGCAACGCTCCGGTCAGCCTTCGAGCCGCACTGGCGGCCGGCGACACGAGCTACGGCGAGCTCCCGCGCGGAATCGTCCGCCGGGGCGAGCTGCGGCCGGGTGCCGACCTGCGCACCGGCACGGCGGCCCCGAGCTCCGGCCCCACGACCACCGGCCCGGCAGCGAGCGGCTCGCTGGCGGCCGCACCGGTCTCCGACATCGTCGTGACCTACCGGAGCGACGGCGCGATCTGGACGGAGCCGGCCAAGGCGGCGTTCGAGCAGGCCGTGCAGGTGTGGGAGCGGATCATCGAGTCGCCGGTGCCGATCCAGGTGGAGGCCACAGCCACCACCTTCGGTGACCCGGCGATCCTCGGCGGCGCCGGGCCCTATGACTTCCTGCGCAACGACAAGGGAACCGCGGCCTTCAGCGACGACGTGTTCGAGCCGGTGGCGCTGAGCAACGCCCGCCGTGGCGTCGACGGCCTGCCGGGCGAACCGGACATCGAAGCGGCCTTCAACCCGCAGGCCCCCGGGCTCTACTTCGGCCTCGACGGCAACCCGCCCGCCGACCAGTACGACTTCGCGACCGTGGTGCTGCACGAGATCGGCCACGGGCTCGGTCTGGTGGGGACCGCGAACGTCGACGCCTCCGGCACCGCCACCGTCGGCGACCGCTCGGTCAACGGCTCCTCCGGCGTGCGCTCCGGGGTCTCCTTCGACGCGTTCACCTACGCCACGACGCAGGCGCAGGCCGGCAACGGCGGCACGCGCATCCTGTCGCTGCCGGACGGCTCGGCCGAGCTGCGCAACGCGCTCACCGGCGACCGGCTGTACTGGGCCGGTCAGCTCGGGCGGACGGCCGCGGGCGGCGGCAAGGTCCGCCTGTACGCGCCCGAGTCGTTCCTGTGGGGCACGTCCTACGGCCACCTCGACGAGGCCAGCTATCCCGGCGAGGACGCCGACGGGCTGATGACGCCGTTCATCGATCCGGGCGAGTCGCTGGCCGACCCGGGGCAGATCGCGATGGGGATGTTCGCCGACATGGGCTATGCCGTGCCGGCGCTGCGCGGAGTGCGGTACTCCGCGATCGACCCGGTGCGCGTGCTGGACACCCGCGAAGGCGTCGGTGCGCCGAAAGCCGCCGTCCAGCCCGGTGGCGTGGTGGACCTGCAGGTCGCCGGTCACCACGGCGTGCCGGTTGGGGCGACCGCCGTCGTCCTGAACGTGACCGGGGTGGCGCCCTCCAGCGGCACCGACATCCGCGTCTACCCCACCCCGGTGGTGCTCTCGGCGGTGCCCGAGGTGTCCAACCTCAACCTGGCGCGCGGCATCACCCGGGCCAACCTGGTCACGGTGCCGGTCGGCAACAACGGCCGCGTCCGGCTGCGCAACCAGGCGGGCGCCGTCCAGCTGCTCGCCGACCTGGCCGGCTACTACGCGCCGGCCGCCGCGGCGACCTTCACTCCCGCCGACCCGGTCCGGATCCTCGACACCCGCGCGCAGCTGGGCACCACCCGCACGACCCCGGTCGGGCCCGGCGAGGTGGTCGACCTGTCGGTGTCGGGCGGACCCAGTCCCGTCCCGGCGGGCGCGTCCGCCGTCGCCTTGACGGTCACGGCGGTGCACGCGACCACCTCGACGGACGTCCGCGTCTATCCGACCCCGCTCGTCGAGACCGCACCACCGGTCGTCAGCAACATCAACGTCCGACCGGGCGCCGCCGTTGCCAACGTCGTTCTCGTCAAGGTGGGTCAGGACGGCAAGGTCCGGCTGCGCAACCAGACCGGAGCTGTGCACCTGCTGGCCGACGTCGCCGGGTGGTACGACGACAGCACCGCCGGCTCGGTGTTCCGGCCGGTGAACCCCTCGCGCATCCTGGACACCCGCACCCGCCTGGGCACCAGCGCCACCGCTCCCACGACCGTGGGGCCGGGGTCGTCCCTCGCGCTGCGGGTCGGCGGCGTCGCACAGGTGCCGAGTCTGGCTGATGCGGCGGTGCTCAACGTGACCGGCGTCGGCGCCACCGCGAGCACGGACGTGCGCGTCTACCCGGCCACGGCGAGCAGTGTGCCGGAGGTGTCCAACCTCAACCTGGCGGCCGGGCAGACCGCGGCCGACCTGGTCGTGGTCAAGCTGGGCAACCGCTCGGTCCGGCTGCGCAACGCCGCCGGGTCGGTCGCCCTGCTCGCCGACGTCGCCGGCTGGTTCGGCCCGGCGAGCTAGTCCCTGGCACGCACGACGGCCCGGCTCCCTCGCGGGGACCGGGCCGTCTGCGTTCTTGGACTACTCGCCGGCGTCGTCGATCCAGGCCATCATCGGGCGCAGCGTGGCGCCGACGGTCTCGATCGGGTGGTCGGCGCCGGTCTTGCGGAACGCCGCGAGCTCGGTGCCACCGTTCTCGTCGTCGTCGATGAGCCGCTTGGTGAAGGTGCCGTCCTGGATCTCGGCCAGCACCTTCTTCATCTCCTGCTTGACGGCCGGCGTGATGATGCGCGGCCCGGTGACGTAGTCGCCGAACTCGGCCGTGTCGGAGATGGACCAGCGCATCTTGCCGATGCCGCCCTCGTACATCAGGTCGACGATGAGCTTGAGCTCGTGCAGGCACTCGAAGTAGGCGACCTCGGGCTGGTAGCCGGCCTCGATCAGCACCTCGAAGCCGGTCTGGACGAGCGCCGAGGCGCCGCCGCAGAGGACGGCCTGCTCACCGAACAGGTCGGTCTCGGTCTCCTCGGTGAAGGTGGTGCGCAACACGCCTGCCTTGGTGCCGCCGATGCCCTTGGCGTACGACAGGGCCAGCTGCAGCGCAGTGCCGGTCGCGTCCTGCTCGACGGCGACCAGGCACGGCACGCCGCGGCCGTCCACGAACTGGCGGCGGACCAGGTGGCCCGGGCCCTTGGGCGCGACCATCGCGACGTCGACACCCGCCGGGGGGGTGATCAGGCCGAAGCGGATGTTCAGGCCGTGACCGAAGAACAGGGCGTCGCCGTCCTTCAGGTTCGGCGCGACGTCGGCCTCGTACAGCTTGCGCTGCACGGTGTCCGGCGCCAGGATCATGATCACGTCGGCCTCCGCGGCGGCCTGGGCCGGCGTGACCACGCGCAGCCCCTCCTGCTCCGCCTTCGCCCGGCTCCTGCTGCCCTCGGGCAGGCCGACCCGCACGTCCACGCCGGAGTCACGCAGGGACAGCGCGTGCGCGTGGCCCTGGCTGCCGTAGCCGAGGACGGCCACCTTCCTGCTCGTGATGAGGCCGAGGTCGGCGTCGTCGTCGTAGTAGATCTCGGCCATGGGGCGGGGTGCTCCTTTGTCGGGTGGTGGGGGTGAGGACGCGCGTCGAGCCGTGCGTCAGGAGGCGTTGCGGAGGCGGGCCTCGGCACCGGTCATCGACCGGGAACCGCGGCCGACGGCGACCATGCCGGACTGCACCAGCTCGCGGATGCCGAACGGTTCGAGCACCCGGATCAGGGCGGCGAGCTTCTCGGTGGTGCCGGTCGCCTCGACGGTGACGGCGTCGGCGGCGACGTCGACCACCTTGGCCCGGAAGAGCTGGACCGTCTCGAGCACGTGGCTGCGGCTGGTCAGGTCGGCCCTGACCTTCACCAGGAGCAGCTCGCGCTGGACGCTCGCTCCCGGGTCGAGTTCGACGATCTTCAGCACGTTGACGAGTTTGTTGAGCTGCTTGGTGACCTGCTCCAGCGGCAGGTCCTCCACGGCGACGACGATCGTCATCCGGCTCACGGTCGGGTGCTCGGTCGGCCCGACGGCCAGCGACTCGATGTTGAAGCCACGGCGGCTGAACAGGGCCGCGACGCGAGCGAGGACCCCCGGCTTGTTCTCGACGAGAACAGACAGGGTGTGGCGGGTGAGGGCCATCAGTGCTCCTGGGCGGGGTGGGGACGGGGACGTCCGGCCGTCCTACACATCGGTGGCGTCCCAGACCGGGCGGGTGTCGCGAGCAGCGAGGATCTCGTCGTTGCTGGTGCCGGCCGGGACCATCGGCCACACCATGGCGTCCTCCCCCACGACGAAGTCGACGACGACCGGCGCGTCGTCGACCGCCATCGCCTTCTCGATCGTGGCATCGATGTCGGCCTTGCTGTCGCAGCGCAGGCCGATGCAGCCCATCGCCTCGGCGAGTTTGACGAAGTCGGGGATGCGCTTGCTCTGCAGCACGGTGTTGGAGTAGCGGCTGCCGTAGAACAGCGTCTGCCACTGGCGCACCATGCCGAGGTTGCCGTTGTTGATGATGGCGACCTTGATCGGGATCCCCTCGATCGCGCAGGTGACGAGCTCCTGGTTGGTCATCTGGAAGCAGCCGTCGCCGTCGATCGCCCACACGGTCGCCTCCGGACGGCCGACCTTGGCGCCCATCGCGGCCGGGACGGCGTAGCCCATGGTCCCGGCGCCGCCGGAGTTCAGCCAGGTGTAGGGGTTCTCGTACGAGATGAACTGGCTGGCCCACATCTGGTGCTGGCCGACACCACTCACATAGATCGCCTCCGGCCCGGCGAGCTGGCCGATGCGGGTGATGACGTGCTGGGGCGCGAGCGAGCCGTCGGTGGGTTCGGCGTAGCCGAGGGGGTAGCGCTCGCGCCAGCCGTCGAGCTCGGTCCACCAGCCGGTGAGGTCGGCGCGGGTGCCGGCGTCGTACAGCTCGCCGACGGCCACCACGAGGTCGGCAATGGTCTCCCGGCAGTCGCCCACGATCGGCACGTCCGCGGCGCGGTTCTTGCCGATCTCGGCTGGGTCGATGTCGGCGTGGATGACGGCGGCGCCCGGCGCGAAGGAGTCCAGCTTGCCGGTGACGCGGTCGTCGAAGCGGGCGCCCAGACAGATGAGCAGGTCGCTCTTCTGCAGCGCGGTGACCGCGGCGACGGTGCCGTGCATGCCGGGCATGCCGACGTGCTGCGGGTGACTGTCGGGGAAGGCGCCGCGGGCCATCAGGGTCGTCACCACCGGGATGCCGGTCAGCTCGGCCAGCACCCGCAGCTCGGCGGCCGCGCGCGCCTTGAGGACACCGCCGCCGACGTAGAGGACCGGACGCTTCGCCCCGGCGATGAGCCTGGCCGCCTCGCGGATCTGCTTGGCATGCGGGCGGGTGGTGGGGTGGTAGCCGGGCAGGTCGAGCTGCGGCGGCCAGTTGAACTCGCCGTGTGCCTGCAGGATGTCCTTGGGCAGGTCGACGAGCACCGGACCCGGCCGGCCGGTGCTGGCCAGGTGGAAGGCCTCCGCGATGGTGCGCGGGATGTCGTCGACGGACTGCACCAGGAAGTTGTGCTTGGTGATCGGCATCGTGATGCCGACGATGTCGGCTTCCTGGAACGCATCGGTGCCGATGGCCGCGCTCGGGACCTGCCCGGTGATGGCCACCATCGGGACGCTGTCCATGTAGGCATCGGCGATCGGCGTCACGAGGTTGGTCGCGCCGGGGCCGCTGGTCGCCATGCAGACGCCGACCTTGCCGGTCGCCTGCGCGTAGCCCTCGGCCGCGTGGCCGGCGCCCTGCTCGTGCCGGACCAGGATGTGGCGCACGGTCCGGCTGTCGAACAGCGGGTCGTAGGCCGGCAGGATCGCGCCCCCCGGAATGCCGAAGACGACCTCGGCACCGACGCCCTCGAGCGAGCGGACGAGCAGCTGGGCTCCGGTGAGGCTCTCGGTCATCTCAGGCGACTTCCTTCTGGCGGGCGGAGCGGGTTCGGGCAAAAAAGAACCCCTCGTGCCCAGGGCACGGAGGGGTGAGCGCGGCTGCCGGGGCGGCAGGCGCGCTAGGGAACTACGAGGACGCTGAGCACCCCACCAGACTGCTAGGGGCAGCCGCCGCTGTCAAGCCGAGGGACCACGGTCATCCCGTGATGGCGCCCTGCGCGGCCGAGCCGACGAGCTTGGCGTACTTGCCGAGGACGCCGGTGGTGTAGCGCGGCTCCAGCGGCTTCCAGCCGGCCCGCCGGCGCTCGAGCTCCTCGGCGTCGACGAGCAGATCGAGGGTGCTGGTCTGCAGGTCGAGGCGGATCCGGTCGCCGTCCTGCACCAGCGCGATCGGCCCGCCGTCGGTCGCCTCCGGCGCGACGTGACCGACGCACAGGCCGGTGGTGCCGCCGGAGAAGCGGCCGTCCGTGAGCAGCAGCACGTCCTTGCCGAGGCCCGCTCCCTTGATGGCGCCGGTGACCATCAGCATCTCGCGCATGCCCGGCCCGCCCTTGGGCCCTTCGTACCGGATGACGCAGACGTCGCCGGCCTTCAGCGTCCCGTCGACGACGGCGTCCATGCAGCCCTGCTCGCCGTCGTAGACGCGGGCAGTGCCCTCGAAGACCTGCGCCTCGAAGCCGGCGCTCTTCACGACAGCGCCGTCGGGGGCCAGCGAGCCGTGCAGGATCGTGATGCCGCCCGTGCGGTGGATCGGGTCGTCCATCGCCCGCAGCACCTCCCCGTCGAGCGGCGGGATGTCGAGCGCCTCGAGGTTCTCGCGCATCGTTTTGCCGGTGACGGTCAGCACGTCGCCGTGCAGCAGACCGACGTCGAGCAGCGCCTTCATCACGACGGGGATGCCGCCGATCCGGTCGACGTCGGTCATGACGTAGCGGCCGAACGGCTTCACGTCGGCCAGGTGCGGCACCCGCGCCGCGATCCGGGTGAAGTCGTCGTAGGACAGCTCGACCCGGGCCTCGTGCGCGATCGCGAGCAGGTGCAGCACCGCGTTGGTCGACCCGCCGAGCGCCATCACCACCGTGATGGCGTTCTCGAACGCCTCCTTCGTGAGGATCTGCCGCGCGGTGATGCCGGCGTCGACGAGCCGGACGACGGCCTCGCCGGAGGCGATCGCGTAGGCGTCGCGGCGCTTGTCGACGGCGGGCGGGGCGGCGCTTCCCGGCAGCGACATGCCGAGCGCCTCGGCGGCGCTGGCCATGGTGTTGGCGGTGTACATGCCGCCGCAGGCGCCCTCGCCCGGGCAGGTCGCCTTCTCGATCGCGGTCAGCTCCTCCCGGGTGATGAGCCCGCGCGCGAGCGCCCCGACGCCTTCGAACACGTCGATGATGGTGAGGTCACGGTCGACACCGTTCAGCCCGGCAAGCTTGCCGGGCAGCGTCGAGCCGGCGTAGAGGAACACGCTCGCGAGGTCGAGCCGTGCGGCGGCCATCAGCATCCCGGGCAGCGACTTGTCACAGCCCGCGAGCGTGACCGAGCCGTCGAGCCGCTCCGCGAACATCACGGTCTCGACCGAGTCGGCGATGACCTCGCGGGAGACCAGCGAGGCGCGCATCCCCTCGTGTCCCATCGAGATCCCGTCGGAGACCGAGATGGTCCCGAACTCCATCGGGAAGCCGCCGGCCGCGCGCACGCCCTGCTTCGACGCCTTCGCCAGGCGGTCGAGCGAGAGGTTGCACGGAGTGATCTCGTTCCAGGACGAGGCGATCCCGATCTGCGGCTTGCTCATGTCCTCGTCGGTCATCCCGACGGCGCGCAGCATGGCGCGGGCGGGCGCGCGCTGGTCGCCCTCGGTGACGTCGGTGCTGCGGGGCTTGCGACTGTGCGGCTGCTGGCTGCTCACCCGGTCAGCGTAGGCCGCGTGCCGCCCCGAGCCGCCGGCCTTGCGCGCCGACTCGCCCACCGTCGGGTCCCCGCGTACGGTCCCGGGGTGGTTGCACCGCCGCTCTTCCGCCTCGCCTGGCTGGTCACCGCCGCGGTGCTGAGCGCCTGCGGCAACGGCCCGGAGCAGGCGGCGCCGACGCCGTTCACCACGGCCGCTCCCACCACGGCCGCTCCCACCACGGCCGCTCCCACGCCGGCCGCGCCGACGGCGACGACGCTGGACACGGGCCCGCCCGAGGTGCTGGTGACCGGCCTGGAGGCCCCGTGGGGGATCGACTTCCTCCCCGACGGCGACGCGCTGGTGACGGAGCGGGACAGCGCCCGGATCCTGCGGGTGCCGGCCGCCGGCGGCGACCCGGTCGAGGTGACGACGGTGGCCCAGGCCCGGCCCCGGGGCGAGGGTGGGCTGCTCGGCCTCGCGGTCGCGCCCGACGGCGAGACCGTCTACGCCTACGTCACGACGGCGCAGGACAACCGCATCGTCCGCTTCCCCCTCTCGGATCCCGATGACGTGGAGCCGGTCCTCACCGGCATCCCAGCCTCGAGTGTCCACAACGGCGGCCGGATCACCTTCGGGCCCGACGGCCACCTCTACGCCGGCACCGGCGACGCGGGCCAGCCGACGCGATCGCAGGACCCGGAGTCGCTCGGCGGGAAGGTGCTCCGCATGACCCTCGACGGCGAGCCGGTACCCGGCGAGGACTCGCTCGTGTTCTCCCGCGGTCACCGCAACGTGCAGGGTCTGGCGTTCGGCCCGGACGACCGGCTGTACGCCGTCGAGTTCGGCCAGAACCGCTTCGATGAGGTCAACCGGGTCGAGCGGGGCAGCAACGGCGGCTGGCCGGACGTCGAGGGGCCGGGCGACGGCGGCGGCCGCTTCCTCGCCCCGATCACGACCTGGGAGACCTCCGAGGCCTCACCCAGCGGCGCTGCGGTCGTCGGCGACACGCTCTACGTCGCGGCGCTGCGCGGGCAGCGGCTCTGGCAGGTGCCGCTGGCAGATCCCGGCAACCCGCGGGCGCTCTACGAGGGCGAGTTCGGCCGGCTGCGGGCGGCAGCAAGGGCGCCGGACGGCTCGCTCTGGGTCCTCACGAGCAACCGCGACGGCCGCGGCGACCCGGTCCGCCAGGACGACCGGATCCTGCGGCTCGGGGTCCGATAGCGGCGCGCTCGCGGCGGATCGGCCACCATGGTCGGGTGAGCACCCGCCCCGAGCCGCTGATCCCGACCTCCGTGGTGAGCCGGCAGGCCAGCGAGCTGCGTGCCGCGGTGACGACGCAGGAGGCGGCGCGCACACCCGCCGGCGATCCCGCGCGCTGGTTCGGGCGGCTCGTCGTCGAGGTGGTCCACAAGGCCGACCGCGACCGGCTGCTCGGGCTCGCGGCGGAGACGGCCTTCTTCGCCGTCCTCACGCTGTTCCCCGCGCTGCTGGTCGTGGCCGCCGTCCTCGGCCAGCTGCGCATCATCATCGGCGACGACAACGCCGTACGCGTCGAGCAGGGAGTGCTGGACTTCCTCGACTCGCTGCTCACCGACACCGCGTCCCCCGCGGTCGACACCGTACGAGACCTGTTCGACAGCAGCGGCAACGCGCTGACCATCGCCGGCCTGCTGGCGCTGCTGTCGTTGTCGACGGCCTTCTCGACGCTGATCAACACCGTCAACATCACCTACGACGTGCCGGAGACGCGGGGCTGGTGGCGCCGGCGGTGGCTGGGTCTGCTGCTCGGCGTCGGGACGGTCCTGACCGGCGCGCTCGCGGTCACCCTGTTGGTGATCGGTCCGCTGTTCGGTCGCGCCGAGCAGGTCGTCGACCGCATCGGCCTGGGTCCGGAGTACTCCTTCGTCTGGGCGCTCGCCCGCTGGCCGGTGGCCTTCCTGTCGCTGGTCCTGTGGGCCACCACGATGCAGCACCTCACGCCCGCCCGGCGCGCGCGATGGCGCGACGACCTGCCGGGCGGCCTGCTGACCGCGCTGCTGTGGCTGCTCGCCTCCTACGGCCTCAACGTCTATCTCGAGACCGCCGTCCGCAGCTCACCGGTGTTCGGGGCGCTCGGTGGCGGGCTGATCCTGATGAGCTGGTTCTACCTGCTGTGCGTCGCGCTGCTCGCCGGAGCCGAGCTCAACGCGATCCTGCTGGCCCGCCGGCGTCATCGCGCGGTCCTCCGCGCGGAGGCGGCGGGCGAGGAGTGCGAGACGGTGACGCTGCCCGCCCCGGGCGCGCGCGGGGACAGCGAGCCGGCCGACCGGGCGCCGGTCCTGCGGCGGCGCGCGACGGGGTGACGCGCTTCATGCCCGGTACGCGACGCTGCGGTGGCTGACGCTGAGCACGGTCACTGTTCGCCGCTGCTCGTCGATCCGGTAGATCACGCGGTAGTCGCCTCGCCGTGCGCTGTGGTCGTCCTCCAAATCGTCAGGCACCACGGGCGCGCCCGGCTCGCCGCGCCATGGCCGCTGCAAGCTCCTCGGCGGTGCTCACCCGCCCGTGCGCCAGGTCGTCGTGAGACTCGGCGAGCGCCCGCATCGTCTCCACGTCCGCGAGGATCTCCAGCGTCTCCTCCATCGCGTCCAGATCCTCCGCATCGTCGAAGGGCGCGGGCTCTGGGCCGGCCGCCGCTCCCGGCCGGCGAAGCTCCTGAGCGACCGGAGGCAGCTGCGCGCCGTCGAGGACTTCACCTGCCATCACGCGGTCGAGCAGCAGGGCGCCGGTCGACAGCAGGGCGCTCGTCTGGGCGAGACACTCGACGAGGTCGAGGAGCTCGTCGTTCCACTCGTCCTGCCAGCCGTCCGGACGCAGCGCGTCGAGCGGGCTGGCGCTGCTTGCGGCGCGACCCGTGCCGCGGACGGTGCGGTAGCCGAGCCACTTGCGCAGCACCTGCAAGCCGCTCACCGAGAATGTCCAGACCTCCGGGGGGACGCCGCTGACCACGCCGTTCCCGATGCGCAGCTCGTGCGTGTGCGGGTCGTAGCGCACCTCCTCCAGCGTGCGGGGGGGAGCAGTCACCGCAGCCTGCCAGCGAGCGCGGCCGCGAGGCAGCCGGGGGCCCCGGGCGGTCCCGCGGAAACGCTCCGCGAACGTGTGCAGCCACAGCAGGTGCTCTCCGTGCTCGGCCAGCTCGGCGAACAACGCCGGATCGAGGGTGAGCGGGAGACGCGGACCTGGGGTCTCCAGCGCCTCGGCGAACCGCTCCACGTAGTCGGCGCCGGCGAGAACGGCGTACGCGTAGGCGAACAGCCGCTCGGCGGAGACGGGCTCGGCCTGTGGATCCGCAGCGCGATGGTGCTGCGTGAGCTGCTCCAGCACGGCCGGGTGCACGTTCGGCGTTTGGCCGGCGGCGTCCCGGTAGAGCGGGATGACGTCCTTGCCTCCCCGACCGCTGAAGTGGTGCAGGTCCGGAACGGCGGCAGTCACAGTCGCGGCCGGACCGGGGCCGAGAGCCGTCGACGTCAGCGTGGTCAGGTAGACCTGTCGCCTCCCTGAGGTGGTCCACAGCGAGGGGCTCTCGGTCTTTGCCAGACGCGGATCGGCCAAGATCCACTCTCGGTCGAAGCTTCTGAAGCCGTACCGGACGACCGGCGGCGGTGCGGCATCCGGACGAAGATCAGCCAGGCGCGGCAACCCCGCCACCGACGTGAAGATGGTGCGTCCGTTGCGAGGTGTCACATGTGCGGCTGCACGTGCGTCCAGATCACTCTCGGACACCAGAGCCTGCCATCGCCGCCGGAGCACGTCGGGGTCGGTGGCGATGGGCCAGGTCCTCCCCATCTTGCAGCCTGGCTGCTGCCAGGGAAAGACGTCGGTCAGCAAGGGCATGCGCAGCCAGGAGGCGCCACCGGCCGGCGGCACGAGCGGCTCACGCCACCCCGCGACCACCTCTCTCCAGGCCGGCGGATCCTGGGCCGGCGGCTCGACGCGGTCGAGTGCCGCGAACTTGTCGGCGCGGGTCCCGCGCAGGCGGCGGTAGTGCACCGCTGCGGGGGTGCCGCGGTCACTGGCGGCCTTGCGCACGAGGGTAACGATCGCCACCGGGGTCTCGATCGCGAAGACGTTCTCCTCCGGCCGGGCTCCCTTGTTGTCCCCGCCGAGGTCGATCACCCAGATCTCGTCGGCCAGCTCCCGCGCCAGCCGCCGCAGCCCCACGAAGCCGGGCCCGGTCAGCCAGGACGACGCGGTGATGAAGGAGACCACCGCAGGGCCACGCCCCTGCTGCTCGAAGGCCTTCCACAACGCCCAGCGCCAGAAGTAGACGTAGAGGTTGTAGAGGCTCGCGTGGTGGCTGAAGATCGTGTGCTGGCGCGCGTCGTCCAGGACGTCCTCGAAGATGCCCCGGGCGCGTTGGTCGCCCTCGGTCACCCAGCCGCCGGCGTCCTCGCGGGCCACACGGTCGTAGGGCGGGTTGCCGAGGACGACGGTGATGCGTCGGTCCGCCTTGACGACGCGCGCCGCCGCCCGCTCCTCGGCAAGGACCAGCGAGTCGCCGAACAGGTCGTCGCGAGCCGCTTCGCCGTACGGGCTGTCGAGCGTGTCGGTCAGCAGCACCTGGGGAGCCAGCCGGCGGTCCATGTCCGCCGCCAACACACCGGCCAGCTCGGCGAAGCGCTCACCGATGCGCAGGTGCGAGACGGCGTACGGTCCCGGCAGCAGCTCGAAGGCCAGCAGGTTCTGGGCCAGCGTAGGTGCGATCTGCTTCGGGCCTCCCGCGCCGCGTTCGGCAAGGGCCACCGCCTCGGCCTGGTCGATGACCGCGAGGGGGTAGGTGCCGCTGCCGCTGGCCGGGTCGAGCGTTACCACCTCCTTCGCGCCGAAGCCCAAGGGGCGGCCGAAGACCTCGCGCAGGACGTGGTCGACCAGGCGCACCTGGCACTGCACGACCGCCGTGGGGGTGTAGTAGACGCCGGCTGCCTGGCGGGCCTGTGGGTCATAGGCGGCGAGGAAGTCCTCGTAGAAGTACAGCCACGGCTCACCGCGCGGGTCGCGCGAGCGCCGCAGCCGGTCGACGTCCACCACGCTGACCAGCCGCTCGACAGCCGCCAGCTCGGGGCCGATGACGTCCAGCAGCCCGGCGACGTCGAGGACCGGGCCCAGCGCGGCGGCCAGGACGCGGGCGGGTGCCCGCAGCGCCTCGCGAGCCTCGTCCAGGGTCAGCAGGCCATCGGCGTTGCGATCGGCTCCGCCGCGCAGGGCGGCGATGGCCAGGGCGTAGGTGATGACCTGGGCGATCTCGTTGCTGAAGCTGCTGTCGTCGGGCGTCGTGTGCACGTGCGCCGACCACACCGTGCGGGCACGCACCGCCGCGGGAACCGGTGGCGCCGTGCGCAGCGCGTCGAGCAGCCGTTCGCGCAGCATCCGGGCGAGCGGGGCGAGCCTCGTGGCCAGTTCGGAGACGCGGCGCACCGGCACCGGGCGCGCCTCGACCAGCGTCCGCAGAACCGCTTGTAGCGCCGGCGGGTCCCAGCCGGGCTCTCCCGGCAGCGACAACGGCTGACCGATCGGCTCGCCCGAGGAGAAGAGCTGTGCCTGCCGGCCGTTGCAGACGAGCAGACCGTCCAGCTCCCGCAGCCGCTCCCACTGCCGGCCGTCGCGACCCCGCCAGGACCGGCCGTCCACGTTCTTCGACGGCGCCTTCAGCTCCACCCACCCCGTCGGCCGCTCGTTCAGGAGCACGGCGAAGTCCGGCCGCACACCCGGCAGGCGGACCTCGCGTACCAGTCGCAGGGCCAGCCCGGCGTCGGCTCCCAGAGACTCCAGCAGGAGGGCGACAGGCGTCGTCAGCTGCGCCTCGGGCTCGGCGTCCACGGTCGTGCCGGCCAGCAACGCGAGGCGCTCCAGGTAGGTCGCCGCAGCTTCGTCGACGGCAGGAGAGGCACTCACCGCCGCATTGTGCCCCGCTGACTGTCTGACCGAGCAAGTGGCGGTCGTGCCGACAGTGGTCGGCCCCCATGGGTCCGGCGTCCGTTACGGCTCGCTGACGCCCAGGCGCTCGAGCAGCAGGCGCCGGACCACGGCGGCGTCCGCCTGCCCACGGGTCGCCTTCATGACGGCGCCGACCAGCGCGCCGACGGCCTGCACCTTGCCGCTCCGGATCTTCTCCGCGGTGTCCGGCTGCGCCGCCAGGGCGGCGTCGACCGCCTCGCCGAGGGCTCCCTCGTCGGACACGACCGCGAGGCCCCGGGCCTGCACGACCTGGTCGGGCGAGCCCTCGCCGGCCAGCACCCCGTCGACCACCTGACGCGCGAGCCCCGCGCTGAGCGCGCCCTCGGCAACCAGCGCGACCACCCGGGCGACCTCCACCGGCGTGATCGGCAGGTCGGCGGCATCGGCCCCGCGGGTGTTCGCGGCCTGGGCGAGGTGGCCGAGCCACCAGTTACGGGCCTCGGCCGCCGGCGCGCCGGCCTCGACGGTGGCGAGCACGACGTCCAGGACGCCGGCGTTGACCATCGCCTGGCTGTCCAGGTCGGACAGCCCGAGCTCCCCGGTGAGCTTCTTACGTCGTACGGACGGCGCCTCCGGGAGTGCGGCCTTCAGCGCGGCGACCCAGGCCGGGTCGGGGGCGACGGGCACCAGGTCGGGCTCGGGGAAGTAGCGGTAGTCGGTCGCCTCCTCCTTCGAGCGGCCGGAGGTCGACATCCCGGTGTCCTCGTGGAAGTGCCGGGTCTCCTGGACGATCCGCTCCCCGGCACGGAGCCTGCCGGCCTGCCGTTCGACCTCGGAGCGGACGGCGCGCTCGACGCTGCGCAGCGAATTGACGTTCTTGGTCTCCGAGCGGGTGCCCCAGTCCTCGCCCGGCAGGTTGAGGCTGACGTTGACGTCACAGCGCAGCGAGCCCTGCTCCATCCGCACGTCGGAGACGCCGAGGCCGCGCAGCACGTCGCGCAGCTCGGTGACGTAGGCCTTCGCCACCTCCGCCGGACGCCGGCCGGTGCCGACCACCGGCCTGGTGACGATCTCGACCAGCGGGATCCCGGCCCGGTTGTAGTCGACGAGGGAGTGGGACGCGCCGTGGATGCGGCCGGTGGCGCCGCCGACGTGCAGCGACTTGCCGGTGTCCTCCTCGAGGTGCACCCGCTCGATCGGCACCCGCACGACCTCGCCGTCGACGTCCACGTCGAGATAGCCGTCGGTGCACAGCGGCTCGTCGTACTGCGAGGTCTGGAAGTTCTTCGGCATGTCGGGATAGAAGTAGTTCTTGCGGGCGAAGCGGCACCAGCTCGCGATGTCGCAGTGCAGCGCCAGGCCGATCCTGATCGTCGACTCGATGGCCTGCGCGTTGACGACCGGGAGCGCCCCGGGCAGGCCGAGGCAGACCGGGCAGGTGTGCGTGTTCGGCTCGGCGCCGAACGTCGTGTCGCAGCCGCAGAACATCTTGCTGACGGTGCCGAGCTCGACGTGCGTCTCGAGGCCGATCACCGGCTCGAACTCCTCCAGCGCCTCGGCGTACGGGACACGCTCGCTCACGCCTGCACCTCCAACTCGGGGGCGGAGGCGAGCAGCGGGCCGCCCCAGCGGTCGTGCAGCGCGGCCTCGAGGGCGCCGCCGACCTGGTAGAGCAGATCGTCGCGCATCGTCGGCGCCATCACCTGCAGGCCGACCGGCAGCCCGTCGGACAGGCCGACCGGCAGCGACATGGCCGGGCCGCCGTAGAGGTTGCTCGGGATCGTCGCGAGGTCCTGGCGGTACATCGCCAGCGGGTCGTCCAGCTTGGCCCCCAGCGGGAACGCGACGGTCGGCGAGGCCGGCGACACCAGCACGTCGACCGAGCCGAAGGCCTCGGCGAAGTCACGCGTGACGAGGGTGCGGACCTTCTGCGCCTGGCCGTAGTAGGCGTCGTAGTAGCCGCTGGACAGCGCGTAGGTGCCCAGCATGATCCGGCGCTTGACCTCGGCGCCGAAGCCCTGCGCCCGGGTCAGCGACATGACCTCCTCGAGGCTGCGGTCGCCGTCGTCGCCGACCCGCAGGCCGTAGCGCACGCTGTCGAACCGGGCGAGGTTGCTCGACGCCTCCGACGGCGCGATCAGGTAGTAGGCCGGCAGCGCGTACGCGAAGTGCGGGCAGCTGACCTCGGTCACCGTGGCGCCGAGCTCCTGCAGCAGCGCGACGGCCTGGTCGAAGCGTTCCTGCACACCGCTCTCGTAGCCCTCGCCGGACAGCTCCTTGACCACGCCGACCCGCAGCCCGGTCACGTCCGCGTGACGTGCGGCCGCGACGACCGGCGGGACCGGCGCGTCGATGGAGGTCGAGTCGCGCGGGTCGTGGCCGGCGACCGCCTCGTGCAGCAGCGCGGCGTCCAGCACCGTGCGGGCGCACGGCCCCGCCTGGTCCAGCGAGCTGGAGAAGGCGACCAGCCCGTAGCGGGAGACCCCGCCATAGGTCGGCTTCACGCCGACAGTCCCGGTGACCGCCGCCGGCTGGCGGATCGACCCGCCGGTGTCGGTGCCGACCGCCAGGGGGACTTCGTACGCCGCGACGGCCGCGGCCGAGCCGCCCCCGCTGCCTCCCGGGATGCGGCCGAGGTCCCAGGGATTGGACGTCGGGCCGTAGGCGCTGTGCTCGGTGGAGGAGCCCATCGCGAACTCGTCCATGTTCGTCTTGCCGAGCACGACGACGCCGGCGGCGCGCAGCCGCTCGGTGACGGTGGCGTCGTAGGGCGGGCGCCAGCCCTCGAGCATCCGTGAGCCGACGGTGGTCGGCACACCCTTGGTGACGATCACGTCCTTGAGCCCCAGCGGCACACCCGCCAGCGGACCGGTCACCTCACCCGCGTCGACGCGGGCGGCCTGCGCCAGCGCGCCCTCGGCGTCGACGTGCAGGAAGGCGTGCACGTCACCGTCGACGGCGCCGATCCGGTCCAGGTGCGCCTGCGCGACCTCGACGGCGCTCACGTCCCTGGCCGCGATGGCGGCGGCCGTCTCGACGGCCGTCAGCCGGGTGAGGTCACTCATGACGCTGTTCCTGTCCGCGGACTTCCTCGGCGTCCAGGATCCGCGGCACCCGGAAGCGGCCGTCCTCGGCAGCCGGAGCACCGGCCAGCACGTCGTCGCGGTGCAACGACGGCATGACGACGTCCGGCCGGGTGACGTTCTCGACCGGCACCGCGTGGGTCGTCGGCGGCACGTCGGCCGCGTCCGAGACCTGCGAGATCTGGGCGACGGCGCCGAGAATGACGTCGAGCTGGGCGGCCAGACCGTCCAGCTCGTGGTCGTCCAGGGCCAGCCGCGACAGCCGCGCGAGGTGTGCGACCTCCTCGCGGGTGATCTCGGGCATGCGGCTCCTCGGCACGGCGGTGGGGACGTCGGTGAGTCTAGGGTCGTGGCGCGGATCCCCGAGGATTCCCCCGAGGAGGCCCGACCGGATGTCCTACCTGCTGCGGCTGGTGCTGCCCGACCGCCCGGGCATGCTCGGCGCTGTCGCGACGGCGCTGGGCGGGTCCGGCGCCGACATCCTGTCCCTCGACGTCGTCGAGCGCGGGCCGGACGGCGCCGTCGACGACCTGATCGTCGCGCTGCCGCCCGGCGGGCTCGCGGACGCCCTCATCACCAGCGCGCAGTCGGTACCCGGGGTGGTCGTCGAGTCGCTGCGCCCCTATCACGGCGGCCCCGACCTGCACCGCGATCTCGAGCTGGTCGACGCGGTGGCCGCAGACCCGCATCGCGCTCCGCAGCTGCTGGTGGAACACCTGCCGGGGGTCTTCCGGGCCGGCTGGGCGTTGCTGCTGGAGAGCGGTCCCCGGCTGTTGCAGGCCAGCCCGGGTGCGCCCGACGTGGCCGGTCTGGCGCTGTCCTGGCTGCCCATGGTGGGCGCGCGCCGGCTGCAGCCGGACGACCCGTGGGTGCCCGAGGGATGGCAGGTGTTGGGCACCGAGCTGATCGCCGCCGCGGTCGGCAGCTCCGACCGGGTCGTGCTGGTCGGCCGGCCGGGGGGGCCGCGCTTCCGGGCCTCCGAGGTGCTGCGGCTGGGCCATCTCGCGGGCATCGTCGCGACGGTGGAATCCACCCTCGATTGACGTTCCGCGTGATCACCCGATCGGGTGTGCGGCGGGGCGGCGGCCCTGCCGATACCTGCACAGGACGCCGTCCCTGTGCAGCGGCGGCCGACCGGCCGACAAAGGAGAGTAGATGCGGATCTCTGGTGTCACAGGCGAGCTGCCCGTCCTGGCGGCGCCGAACGAGCCGCCGCCTTCTGCTGCGCCGGCGGGTGGACCGCCGCCGCCGGCCGTGGCGGCCGCGGCGGCCACCAGCGGGGGCAGCGGCGCCGACGCCGGCACTCACGACCGGAGCCGTTCGGCTCCGACACCGCTGCCGGTGTTCGACCCGCCGCTGATCGCCCAGCGGGCCGCACTCGGGCTGCCCGTCGGCATGCTCGTCTCCGAGCTGGCCGAGCTCGAGGGCATTCCCTACAGCGCCGCCAGCGCAGCGGTCGACCGCGCCATGCCCCGCGAGCCCGCCGACGAGGCAGGCGGCAACCAGCCCGCAGCCGGCCGCAGCTAGGCTGCCCCGCCCGCCTCCGCAGCCGGGACCGTGGCTGCCCGGGCGGCGTCCGGGCCCTGCTCGAGCAGGACGGTGAGACCGGCGTCGTCGAGCATCGGAACGCCCAGCTTGACGGCCTTGTCGTACTTGGCGGCGCCCGGCTCGGTGCCCACCACGACGAAGTCGGTCTTCTTGCTGACGCTGCCGGTGACCTTCCCGCCGCGGGTCTGCACGGCGTCGATGGCGCTGTCGCGGCTGTAGGAGGCAAGGCTTCCGGTGATGACGACCGTGCGCCCCTCCAGCGGCCGGGGTCCCTCGTCGGCACCCTCGTCGGCTGTCCGGGCGCCGCCGGCGCGCAGCCGTCCGACGATCTCGCGGTGCCGCGGGTCCAGGAACCAGTCGTGCAGCGCCTGCGCCACCACGGGGCCGACGCCGTCGACCGCGGCCAGCTCCTCCGGTGACGCTGCCAGCACGGCGTCCAGGGTGCGGAAGTGGCGGGCGACATCCTGCGCCGCGGTGGGTCCGACGTGCCGGATGGACAGGCCGACCAGCAGCCGCCACAGCGGCCGATCCCGGGCCGCCTCCACGCCACGCAGGATCTGCTCGACCTTCTTCGCACCGAAACCCCGCAGGCCGGCGAAGGACTCGGCCGTCAGGTGGAGGACGCCGCCGATGTCGGTCAGCCGGCCGGCCTGCAGCAGCGCGGTGGCCGTCTCGTAGCCCAGTCCGTCGATGTCCATCGCGCCGCGGCCGGCGAAGTGGAAGACCGCTTCCCGCAGCTGCGCGGGGCAGGACGCCGTGTTGGGACAGCGGACGTCGACCTCCCCCTCGGGCCGGCTCAACGCGGTGCCGCACTCCGGGCAGTCCGCCGGCATGACGAAGTCCCGCTCGGTGCCGTCCCGCAGCGCCGCCACCGGCCCGACCACCTCAGGGATGACGTCGCCGGCGCGGCGGACCACCACCGTGTCGCCGATCCGCACGTCCTTGCGCCGCACCTCGTCCTGGTTGTGCAGCGTCGCAAGCTTGACCATGACGCCGCCCACCTGCACCGGCTCCATGTAGGCGAACGGCGTGACGCGCCCGGTGCGGCCGACGTTGACCCGGATGTCGTGCAGTCGGGTCGTCGCCTCCTCGGGCGGATATTTGTGGGCGACCGCCCAGCGCGGCGCGCTGCTCGTCGCGCCCAGCCGCCGCTGCAGCGGCACCTGGTCGACCTTGACCACCACGCCGTCGATCTCGTGCTCGACGTCGTGCCGGTGCTCCCCCCAGTGGGCGATGTAGCCCAGCACCCCGTCGAGGTCGTCGAAGACCTGCGCTTGCCGGCTCACCGGCAACCCCCATGCACCGAGCTGCTCGTAGGCCCCGCTCTGGGTCACCGGTTCCCAGCCCGCACGGGCGCCGATCCCGTGCACGGTGAGGCTCAGCGGCCGGGTCGCGGTGACCCGGGGGTCCTTCTGGCGCAGGCTCCCGGCAGCGGCGTTCCGAGGATTGGCGAACGGCGCCTTGCCCTCGGCCACCAGGCGCTCGTTGAGCACCGTGAAGTCCGCGGTGGTGATGAAGACCTCGCCGCGCACCTCGAGCAGCGGTGGGACGTCCGGACCCTGCAGGACCGCGGGGACGCTGTTCAGCGTACGGACGTTCGGTGTGATGTCCTCGCCGGTGCGGCCGTCGCCGCGGGTGGCCCCGCGCACCAGCCGGCCGTCGCGGTAGACCAGCGCCACGGCGAGCCCGTCGATCTTCAGCTCGCACAACCAGCGGGCCTGCGCGGCCTCCTTGCGCGCCCGGGCCGCCCACTCGCGCAGCTCGTCGGCGCTGAAGACGTTGCCCAGACTCATCAGCCGCTCGAGATGGTCGACCGGGGTGAAGTCGGTCGAGATGGTGCCCATGACCTTCTGCGTGGGCGAGTCCGGCGTGCGGAGCGAGGGGTGCGCCGCCTCGATCGACCGGAGCTCGCGCAGCTGCGCGTCGTACTCCCCGTCGGAGATCGTCGGAGCGTCCAGGACGTAGTAACGGAAGGCGTTCTCGTCGAGCGAGCGGGACAGCGCGGCGTGCTGCTCACGGACGTCCACGGGCACGCCGTCGACCAGCTCCGTCACTCCGGGGCCTCCCCCAGCCGGCGGGCCATCTCGGCGCAGTCCCGTAGTACGGAACGGGCCTGCCCGGGGGTGGAATCGGCCAGGCCACAGGCCGGGGTGACCACGACAGTCGCCGGCAGCCGCTCCGGGGCCTGACCCAGCCGACGCCACAGGTTCCGGACGGGAGCCGCGGCCGCGTCGAGGTCACGGCCCGGTACGACGCCCAGCAACAGGCCGGCGCCCTGCTCGACCGCTTCGCCCAGCGGGTCGTCGTCACGCGGCGTCAGCAGGGTGGCGTCGAGGCTGACCGCCCCGGCGCCGGCCCGGCGCAGGATGCCCACCGGCACCTGCGGGGCGCAGCAGTGCACGACGGTGTGCTCGGCGGCGGCCAGCACGGAGGCCAGCACCTCGACCACCCGGGAGGCGGCCGGGGTCCGGAGCCGGCCGAAGCCGCTCGCCGTCGGGATGCCACCGACCAGGACGGTCGGGAGCGACGGCTCGTCCAGCTGCAGGACCAGCCGGGTGCCGGGCAGCCGGCCGGCGACGTCGGCCAGGTGCCGGCGGAGCCCCTCGGCCAGCGACTGCGCCAGGTCGTCGACCGCGCCCGGGTCGGACAGCACCCGGTCGCCCCTCGGCAGCTCGAGCAGTGCGGCCAGCGTCCAGGGCCCGGCGCACTGCAGCTTGAGCGCCGGCGGGGAGTCGGCCGCCTCCTGCAGGGCGTCGAGGTCGTAGGACAGCAGGTCGCGGGCGCGGGCGCCGTCCCGGGACCGGCCGGTCGTCAGGCGCCAGCCGACCGGCTGCAGGTCGACCGGCAGGTCGGCGAGCAGGGCGGCGCTGCGGCCGGCCAGGTCGGCGTGCGGCCCGCGGGCCGGCAGCTCGGGCAGGAAGGGCAGGTCCGGCAGTTCGCCGAGCACGACCCGCACCGCCTCGACCGGGTCGGTGCCCGGCATGCTCCCGATGCCGGTCGCGCCGGACCAGGGTCCGGTCAACCCGTCGGACGCCGACTCGGCGCAGCCTTGGCCCGGGCGCTCCCGGTCCGGCTGGCGGCGGTGGGCGTGCGCTTCGGGCTCTTCACGGCGGGCTCGGTCGGCGCGGCGCGGCGAGCTCCGGTGAGCCAGTCGAGGTCGGCCTGCAGCGCCGCGACGACCGCCGCCCGCGAGGCGGTCGCGCCGCGCACCGCCAGGCTGAAGCGCTGGATGACCTCGAGGTCGGTGAGCTGCACGTCGTCGCCGGTCATGCCCGAAGCCTAACGGGACGAGGGCCTGGTGCCGCTGCCGGAACGACGGTGGTGGGAAGGTGGTGGCGTGACCACTGCCGAGCTGCGGGGTCGACGGCTGCCGGCCGTCGACCCCGCACTTCTCCCGCGGCCGGCCGCGGCCGTCCTGCGGCTGGCCGCCGTCGCCGTCATCTACGCGCTGTACGCCTACGCCCGCAACCAGCACGGACTGGCCTCGACCGCGGCGTGGGAGGCAGCGCAGCGGCATGCGGATGCGGTGCTGGCGCTGCAGCAGGCGCTGCACCTGCCGCACGAGCGCGAGCTGCAGCAGCTGGTCCTGGGCTCCGAGTGGCTGGTGCGCGCCAGCGGCGCCTACTACGGCAGCGCGCACTTCCTCGGTACGGCCGGTGTGCTGCTGCTCCTGGCGCTGCGCCGGCCCGGTCTGCTGACCCGCCTGGGCAGCACGCTCGGGCTGAGCACCTTCGTCGCCGTCGGCGTCTTCGCGCTCTATCCGGTGGCGCCGCCGCGGCTGATGCCGCCCGGACAGCAGACGGTCGACACGCTGGCCAGCGTCGGCGGCATCTGGTCCTACGACCACGGGGTGCTCGAGCGGATCAGCGACCCGTTCGCCGCGATGCCGAGCCTGCACCTGGCCTGGGCCACCTGGTGCGCGCTGGTGCTCTGGGTGCTGGCGCGGGACGCGGGCCGGCCGCGGGCCTGGCGCGCGGTCGCGGTCGCCCACCCGGTGCTGACGCTGGTCGTCGTGCTGGTCACCGGGAACCACTGGTACCTCGACGCAGTGGCCGGGGTGTTGCTGGTCCTCGCCGTCGCGGCGCTGCAGGCGGTCGTCCAGGCCAGGGCGGTTCAGGCCAGGGTGGCGCTGGCCAGCACCCGGTCCCCCTCGTACAGCACCGCCGCCTGACCTGCCGCCACGCCGCGGACCGGGCTCGCCAGCTCCAGCCGCCACCCCGGCCCGTCCCCCCGCACGACGCAGTCGTGCACGGCGCCGTGCGCCCGAAGCTGGACCGCGCAGGACAGCGGCAGCGGCCGGGGCTCCAGCCACAGCGGCCGGTCCGCACGTACGGCGGAGACGTCCAGCGCCTGGCCCGGACCGACCGTGACGGTGCGGCTGACCGGCTCGACGGACAGCACGTAGCGCGGCCGGCCGTCGGCCGCCGGCACGTCCAGCGCCAGGCCGCGGCGCTGGCCGACGGTGTAGGCGTAGGCACCGTCGTGCCGGCCGACCACCGCACCGGTCAGCGCGTCGACGACCGGGCCCGGCTGCGCGCCCAGCCGGTCGCGCAGGAAGCCGGCGGTGTCGCCGTCGGCGATGAAGCAGACGTCGGAGCTGTCCGGCTTGTCCGCCACCGCGAGCCCCCGCCGCGCCGCCTCGTCCCGGACCTGCGCCTTCGTGAGCCCGCCGAGTGGCAGCACCGTGCCGGCGAGCTGCTCCGGGGTGAGCACCGCAAGGACGTAGGACTGGTCCTTGGCGTCGTCGACCGAGCGGCGGAGCACCCCGTCCGACAGCCGGGCGTGGTGCCCGGTCACGACGGCATCGAACCCGAGCGCCAGCGCGCGATCCAGCACCGCCGCGAACTTGATCTTCTCGTTGCAGCGCAGGCAGGGGTTCGGTGTCCGACCGGCGGCGTACTCGGCGACGAAGTCGTCGACCACCTCCTCGCGGAAGCGGTCGGCGAAGTCCCAGACGTAGAAGGGGATCCCGAGCACGTCGGCCACCCGCGACGCGTCCCGCGCGTCCTCCTTGGAGCAGCAGCCGCGCGAGCCGCTACGCAGTGTCGCGGGCGACGTGGCCAGCGCGAGGTGCACCCCGGTGACGTCGTGGCCCGCCTCCACGGCGAGCGCCGCGGCGACCGCGGAGTCCACGCCACCGGACAGCGCGGCGAGCAGCCTCATCGCAGTGCCGCCCGCAGCGCCCGCTCCACCACAGCCGGGAGCGCGTCGACCAGCGCGTCGACGTCGGCGGCCGTCGAGGTGTGTCCCAGCGAGAATCGCAGGGAGCTGCGGGCGTCGTCCTCCTTGGCGCCCATCGCGAGCAGCACGTGGCTCGGGCGGGCGACACCGGCCGAGCAGGCCGATCCGGTGGACACCTCGACGCCGCGCGCGTCGAGCAGCAGCAGGAGCGAGTCGCCCTCGCAGCCCGGGAAGGAGAAGTGGGCGTTGCCGGGCAGCCGGTCCGGTCCGTCGGGGCCGTTCAGGACCGCCTCGGGGACCGCCTCGCGGACCCGGCGGACGAGATCGTCGCGCAGACCGCTCAGTCGCGCGTGCAGCTCGGGCTGGCGCTCGACGGCCAGCGAGGCGGCGACCGCGAGTCCGGCTACGGAGGGCGTGTCGAGGGTGCCGGAGCGCACGTCGCGCTCCTGGCCGCCGCCGTGCAGCAGCGGGACGCAGCCGACGTCGCGGCCGAGCACCAGCGCACCGACGCCGAGCGGGCCGCCGAGCTTGTGGCCGGTCAGCGTGAGCGCGTCGACGCCGCCGGCCGCCACGTCGACGGGCAGCTGGCCGACGGCCTGGACCGCGTCGCTGTGCAGCGGAATGCCGTGCTCGTGGGCGAGGTCGGCCAGCCGGCGGACCGGCTGCACGGTGCCGACCTCGTTGTTGGCCCACATGACCGTGACGAGCGCGACGTCGCCGGGATCGCGTTCGATCGCCTCGCGCAGCACGTCCGGGTGGACCCGGCCCTCGGCGTCGACCGCGAGCCAGTCGACCGTCGCCCCCTCATGGGCGACCAGCCACTCCACGGCGTCGAGCACCGCGTGGTGCTCCACGGCGCTGGCCAGGATGCGGGTGCGGCGCGGCTCGGCGGCCTGCCGGGCCCACCAGATCCCCTTGACCGCGAGGTTGTCGCTCTCGGTGCCGCTGCCGGTGAAGACCACCTCGGACGGTCGGGCGCCCAGCGCATCGGCCAGCTGCTCGCGGGACTCCTCCACCACCCGCCGCGCACGGCGGCCGGCGGAGTGCAGCGAGGAGGCGTTGCCGGCGGCGGTGAGCGAGCGATGCAGCGCCGCCGTCACGGCGTCGACGGCCTCGGGCAGCATGGGCGTCGAGGCCGCATGGTCGAGGTAGGCCACGACCTCAGCGTAGCCGCGTCGGCGGTGCCTGCGCTCAGGCCAGGATGCGGCGGGTGGGGCCGGCGCCGGTCGGCAGCTCTGCCGGCTCGGTGACCACGACCTGGGTCGGCAGCAGCCCGCAGGCCACCCGCACGTCGTGCGCCACCCCCTCGGCGACCACGGCCGGGTCCGCGCCGGACGTGGGCGCGACGTGCACGAGCAGCTCGTCGCTGTCGTCGCGGCCGCTGCGGCCGCGCACCACCCGCCAGTCGGCCACGTCGGTACGCCCGCCGACCGCGGACGCGACGGCGCGCAGGTCCACCGGAGCCCTTCCGGTGCGCAGGGCCAGCTCGGGCACGAGCACGCCGCGGCGCACCCCGACCACCCGCGGGACGGTCCGGCCGCAGCTCGGGCAGGCGCCCTCGTCCACGGAGTCGGCCACATCACCGGTCCGCCAGCGCAGCAGCGCGCTCCCGCGCATGCCCAGCTGGGTGACCACGACCTCGCCCGGGCGACTGGCGTGCTCGCCGCTCTCCGGGTCCACCAGCTCGACCACCTCGAGGTCGGGGTAGGTGTGCAGCCCGGCGGAACCGGCCGACTCGCGGCACTCGCCCCACATCACACGGTGCCCGTCCGGCACGTGCACGGCCAGTACGACGACCTGCTGCAGCCCGGCCCGGTCGAGCGCCTGGCGCAACGCGGCACGCTCCTGCTCGTTCGGGGCGCCGGCCACGAGCAGGGTCGTGAGGCCCGCCCACTCGACGCCGGCCGCGACCAGGGCCGCAAGCAGGTCGGCGCCGCCGGTCGCCGGGACCACCAGGACGCTGGCCGGCACCAGGCTCAGCGCCGCCGCCACCGCCTCCACCTGCGGGCCGGGAGCGAGCAGCGGCGAGCCCGCACCGAGGGCGCCCAGCTGCAGCGCCTGTGTCTGAGCCGTGGGCAGCGTCGGCAGGGCGCTCACCACGATGTCCGCGCGGGACAGGCCGAGCACCTGCCACAGCCGGGCGCCGGCGCGCGCGACGACGTCCAGGTCGCTGCGGGTGCTCGCCAGCGGGAAGCTCAGCGCGAGGCCGGCCCAGACGTAGGACGTCGGCCGGGTGTCGTTCTCCACGACCGCGCTGTAGGACCCGGGCGCGGTCAACCGCCGGACCAGCGCCCTGCGCAGCTGGGGGCCCTCGGCGTGCAGCGCGTAGCCGTTCTCCCCCGCCTGCAGCACCAGGGCGGCCGCCGCCCGCGGGTCGCCGTCCGGACACAGGTCTCGCTCGCCGGCGGCCGGTAGCCCGGTCAGGCCGGACACGGAGGCGACGGAGGACGCCCGGCGGCCGAGCGCCTGCAGCCGGCCGCGCCAGAACGGCGAGAACGGCGCCACGGCGTTCACCACCTGGGTGCGCACCGCGGCGTCCCGGGTCCTGTCGAGTTGCGCGGGCGGACGTCGGTCCCAGGAGGCGGCCATTGGTAGTCCGGGGCGCAGTACCGCCGTGGCGGCCTGTTTCCCCTTTC